>JAPPLF010000011.1 GCA_028874215.1 Acidobacteriota bacterium | reverse complement strand
AAATCAATGATTTGAAGCGAAAATATCGGTCAGGCAGGCTGGAAGTTCAGACTAGAATCAATTCCGCACCAGATCTCCGATCTGAATATCGGACCCGGTGGTCACAGTGCCAACCGAGAAACCGGCGGCGACATCGTCGATACGGACCTGCCCCTGATCCTGGGCGACCTCTCGCAGAACCTTGCCGGTAGCAGGGTCCTTGACCGTTCGTGTCACCCGCAAAATCTTCAGCGTGTCGCCGACTTTGACACCCGCTGAGGAACCCACGTTCAGAGTCAACGTCGAGCCGTCCACGTCGGCCACCAGGCCACGAACCAGGATCACCCTCGCGGGCACTCGGTCGGCTTTCCTGATTAGCTTGTCGGACAGTTCGCTAACGGCGGCCTCAGTTGCCTCACCCAGCACCGTCTCGCGATAGTCGCTGCTGGTCATCGAGATCCCCCCTGCGCCAAAACCGCCTCCACTCACGCCGATGCCTCCCAGCAGCAGGCCGGAGCGCTCCGACTTACCGTTTCCCCTCTCGGAAGCTAAGATCTCGGCTGTGTTGATATCCACGATTCGGGCCGTCAGCTTGACCTCTGCTTTCCCCTTTTTGGTACCTATGCCTCCGCCCCCAAATCTCCGCAGCTTACCGGCGATGGCACCCAGGCCGAATCCCTTCTTCTCGACCCCAAACTGGGTGACGCTGCCGATGATGATGGCGTCCACTCCCAGGAGCTTTCCGATCTCGGCCGCGGATCCGGGATTGGCGCGGTTGCTATTTGAAAAGTCTTGCTCGGCCAAGATGGTGTCGAGCTGCTTTCGCTCAATCACGCTGAAGGTGCCATTGTTGACCAATTCGTCAACGATCAGGTCACCTATTCCCTTGCCGACGTCCCAGTTGCTTTCCCACCATTTCTGAATGGTGGAAAAATCGAAGTCCATCACTGCCACCCGCTTCTTCTGCGCAAACAGTCCGGTGGAATAGAGTACGATCGTTAGAAAGACAGCCCCGATCCGTTTCATGTGAAATCCTCCATCTGCGGCCACTAGCAACAATGAAGCCCGCCCGCCACGCCTTGTAGTCAGGGCCGTTGTGGTTCACTCCTATCGTGTCAAGAAGCCCCTTGTCCAAGGCCGTGTGATCGAGTGTGACAACCGTAAGGGTGCCGTTTTCGGGGGGCCACATCCGATGCTGGCGTCTCAAGCGATGCCACCTGCCAAGCGACTCTCGCCCCCGGCGCAACACCTTTGCCCCCCAGAATCGCTCCCAGTGCCGAACTCCGGTTATTCAGCATCGCGCTCCCCAACGCCAGTCATGTGGATGCCACCGCTAAACCGGCATCCATCTTCCAGAGCGACTCGGGGGGAGGTGATTTTGCCTCGAACCTTTGCGGATCGATCTAGAAGAATTTTGTCTTCACCCTGAAGTTCTCCTTCCACAGTACCCTCGATCCGAATCACCTTGGCGATCATGTCGCCTTTGACTAGGCCATCATGGCCCACGGTGATGCTGTATCCGGGGAGCGACACCGTTCCTTCGATGCGGCCATGGACGACCAGATCCTGATCGCCGCTCACATCCCCCTTGATGACGATTGAATTCCCGATGAAAGCCCGTTTATTGAGTTGATCGGGGGGATCAGACAAGGTGTGTTCTAAAGACATGTGGTCCTCGGAAGAGATCAAGGGTTCGGGAGGGGGTTTTCTCCAAATGGTGAACTTGGGGCTTCGAGGAATTGCACGGACCACCCGGAGGAAAAGTCCATCCGGCACATAGCGGACCGTCTAGGCGCTCCCACCCCCGGCCAGCTACTGAAAGGATTCATCGCACTCAGCGATCGTGTCGGGATCGGTCGCGACCTGATCGGCCCATTCGCGGGTCTCGAACCAATAATGGCGGCGCTGTTCGAGCCAACCATTGGCCTTGTTGGCCGCAATCCAGCTATTGAAGAAATTCAAGGTGTCGAGATCGCCTTTGCGGATGGCCATCGCTCCCACCTCCGAAGCAAACGGCTCCTCGAATGGCAGGTACAGGGTCTCCGGGTTGGCCTCCACCCACGTCTCTTGATTCGGCTCGAATGATGCCGCAGCATGAGCGTCCCCCGAAACGACGGCCTGGATGACCTCGGTATCGGTATCGACCAACAGCAACATTGCATCGGGAAAAACACTCGCCACAAAGCCTACGGATGAGGCTCCCCGCCGAGTCGCGATCGTGACGCTGGAACTGTTGAAGTCGGCTAATGTTTCCAAGTCGGAGGCTTTCGCTACGCTCGCCACCAAGTAGACACCGATCCCGTTGTACGGTGACGTGTAATTGACCTTGAGATTCCTCCCTGGAAGGATCGCCAGGCCACTGATGATGGCGTCAAACTCCTCTGCCACCAGGGCCGGAATGATGTAGTGCCAGTTCGTCCGCTCAAATTCCACCATCACCCCGATATCCTCGGCCAATTTGGTCGCGACATCGATCTCAAAGCCGATCAGCTCACCGTTTGTATCGCAGGCCGACCAAGGCGTGAACAGGCCCAGTCCGACTTTCAGCGCTCCCCTGTCCTGGATCTCCTCCAGAACGCTATCGTAGGCCCACCAAGAGAACCCCTGGGCCATTCCCTGTACGCTAACAGGGCCAATCAGGACAATAACGACCAGAGCACACACGGCGTGAGTTCTCCGCATCAGACACCTCCTTTGAATGTGTAGTCAGTCGGACGGCAGACCGCCCGAGACGTTCCCGCCTCGGAACACCGGAACTGCCGAGAGTGATCCCGTTCGCTTTCCGAACCTCAGTCCAACTGGTGCGAACGGTGAACCGTCATCCGTCCGCAGAAACAGTAGTCCACGGAAATTCTTCAGGAACTGAGTATGGACTCCCCTATCGGTGAACCATTCCTGAATTTTCCAAGCCCGTTGGTGAAAGTCCCCGTGCCGCACGAACACCCCCTCTACCGGGTCGTAGCCCTCCTTGTTCCGGATTCGGAGCTCGATTCGAGCGGCAGCCTCCCGTTTGAAGATCGCCACGCCGGTTCCGATGTCGCTCGACTCTTCCACGAACAAAGTGAATTGATCTCCCAACTCGACCGGTTCCACGCCGACCTCCACGCCGGAATCGGCGTTGCGGTAGGTCAACAATCCACGGATTAAACTGGAATCAGCATCGACCTCGATCCAACCGCGCCTAATGTCCCCCGTCCCCGGGCTTCGCATGAGCCGACTGCCAAGAGAGGGAATGTCGAAGCGGCTCCCAGAGCCGAAGAGTCCCGAAACCTCCCGCCCCTGGGGATCGAAGGCGGTCACGGCCGCCGATGCATTCCGGCTCGGGTCGAGGTTGCTGAGCACCATCTGTATGGTCCACCCTCCCCCATCGACATAGTCGGGAAAATAGAGTGTTGTCCCGGCCGATGTCTGTTCCTTACCGCAAGCCTTGACTGTTTCTGCCGAGGGGGCTCCAGCCAATGAAAACGTCGCCTGTTTCGTGCGACCGTTCTCTGTAACCGCCACGATGATGTTCAGTTCAGCGTGGCCTGTAAGTCGATCCAGGAAATCGTCAGTTTCCTGAGGTTTCAGTCGGTCAAGGAGCGAGACGGAGTCAAACACCCCATCATCGTCTGACAGGTGCATCCACTCTGTCCGCTGCGTGGAGTCTGGATCGCGCCAGTTGAGGGTGACTGGTTGGTCTTCAAAATCATCGTAATCGGTGCCGAGAGAATCCTCTCCTCGCCAAAGAAGAATGGCCCCATACGAATTTGCATCTGGGAGACATACTGCGCTCAACAACGTAGTCCGGTCCCCTGTGGCAGCAGCAAAGCCCTCTTCTGGAGAATTCACCAACACTTCCCAATCACTGTCAGCAGTCTGGTTTTGACGTAGCGATTCGAACTTTTGCAGAGCATTCTCCAACGCCTCCAATGTCCGATCGGGTCTTCGCTCCGCATACACCACGGCGGGCAATCTGAACAACGCAACCAATGGGACAAGGGGTTTCTTCATGCTAGCCTCACCCACTTCGCCTGCAAGCCGTCGCTACAAGCATCTGATGAGGACTACTGTGACGACGATGTTGACAGCGACGATCCCCAAGGCTGCCCAGCGCAGAGCCACCCTCAACTCCGCTCGGGTGACCGCCGGATCCCTGCTGTAGCCGATGGCATGCGCCACGGCTTCGGCCTGCTGGGCGTGCATGCCGGCGGTTTCAAGTTGAATGACGACGCTACGTTTGTCGTAATAGGAACCCCACATCCGTTTGTCCTCTCCCGTCCACGTGCCGGGCCGGTCGTCTCCAGGGCCAGCAGCGAGGCGGCTCCACCCCGAACCCGGCACGCCAACGGTTCCTTTCGCTCCGGCGCGAGTAACAAAAGGCGTGCAACCCTCTAAATCAGAGGCAACAGGATCAGTATAGATCGTGTTCGTGAAACAGCCGTGAAAGTATTAGTTGTTATGGAGAAAGTGTTGTGAAATAATCGATCTGCTGGTGGTTTTAGAGACCTAAGCAGCTGGATCCTCCATGGAGTCGAGTCCCATCCGGTAGTCCGACGAGGTTGGGCGAATGAAGAGTCGCGACGATTTGAGGCAAGAAACCGAGCTGCCGCGGGACCGCATCTCCAGGTTGACCGCGGCGATCCTGCGTATCAGCGAGAGCCTCGACCTCAGTACCGTCTTGCGCGAGGTCGTCGACGGCGCCCGCGCGCTGACCGGCGCCCGCTTCGGCGGGGTGGTGACACTCGGCGAGTCGGAACAGGCCCTGGAGTTCGTCACCTCCGGCATCACTGCCGCCGAGCACCAACGGGTGGCCGAATGGCCCGACGGACTCCGTTTGTTTGAACACTTCCGGGATCTCCCGGGCCCGCTGAGACTGCGCGATTTTCCCGGCTACGTCCGGTCGCACGGCCATTCCCCAGGCCCGATTCCGTCGCAGACCTTCCAGTGCACGCCCATGCGGCATCGAGGCGTGCATACCGGCTACTTCTTCCTCGGCGAGAAGGAAGGCGGACGAGAGTTCACGAGCGAGGACGAAGAGGTCCTGGTGCTGTTCGGCGCGCAGGCGGCCACGGCCATCGTCAATGCCCGCACACACCGGGGCGAACAGCGGGCCCGAGCCAACCTGGAGGTCCTGGTCGACACTTCGCCAGTGGGGATCATCATCTTTGATGCCCGAACCGGCAAACCAGTGTCGCTCAACCGGGAGGCGAAGCGAATCGTCAGGAGCCTCGGCCAGCCGGGCCGGGACCCGGAGCAACTGCTTGAATCCCTGACGTTTCGGCGCGCTGACGGACGGGGGATCTCGCTTGAAGAGTTGTCTCTGGCCCAGGCTCTGAGCAGTGGCGAGACGGTGCGCGCCGAAGAGATCGTCCTCGAGGTTCCCGACGGCCGGAGCATTACGACGTTGATCAATGCTACGCCGATCCATTCCGCCGACGGCGCCCTCGAGTCCATGGTCGTCACCCTGCAGGATCTGGCGCCGCTGGAGGAGTTGGAGCGGATGCGGGCCGATTTCCTGGGCATGGTGAGCCACGAGCTACGGGTTCCGTTGACCTCCATCAAGGGCTCGACCACCACCGCACTGGGCACCTCACCGGCACCGGATCCGGTCGCAATACGGCAGTTCCTGCGCATCATCGACGAGCAGGCCGATCATATGCAGGGCCTGATCAACGACCTGTTGGATGCAGGAAGTATCGAGGCGGGCACGCTCTCGGTCGCTCCCGAGGCCGTCGATGTCGCTAGCTTGGTGGACCAAGCTAGGAACACGTTCCTGAGCGGGGGCGGCCGGCACACCGTCTGCATCGACCTCCCGCCGGACCTGCCCCGGGTTGAGGCCGACCGGCAGCGAATCGTCCAGGTTCTGAACAATCTCTTGTCCAACGCAGCCAGAAACGCTCCCCAGTCGACCCCCATCGAGGTCGCCGCTGTGAGCGACGGTGTCTATGTGGCGATCTCAGTCGCGGACGAAGGCCGGGGAGTGGCTCCAGAACTGCTGCCGCACCTGTTCCGCAAGCATACGCGTGTCGCCGGTCGCGGGATCGGGGGGTCTGGCCTGGGTCTAGCTATCTGCAAGGGTCTCGTGGAGGCCCATGGTGGGCGGATTCGGGCCGAGAGTGGAGGGCCCGGTCTGGGAACGCGGTTCACCTTCACGATTCCGGTGGCCGAAGAATCTGCGAGGAATGCGTCGGCCGATTCTGCGAGGAGTTCGTCTCGCCCGCCCGTGGAAGGTCCGGAGAAACCGCGCATCTTGGTCGTGGAAGATGACCCTCAGACGCTCGGCTACGTTCGGGACGCTCTCACGGCGGGCGGCTACGATCCGCTGCTGACGGGGGAAACGGACCAGGTCTCCCATCTGGTCAGGATGAAACAGCCCCAAATGGTGCTGCTGGACCTGGTGTTGCCCGGGACCGACGGCATCGAGTTGATGCAACGTGTCCCCGAACTGGCCGAGTTGCCCGTCATCTTCATCTCTGGCTACGGCGGGGATGAAACCGTCGTCCGGGCCCTGGATGCCGGAGCCACCGATTACATCGTCAAGCCCTTCTCGCCGACGGAATTGGTGGCGAGAGTCCGGGCTGCCCTGCGTAAGCGATATAAGCCACCCGAATCGTTTCGGTTGGGGGACCTGACCATCGACTACGAGGGACGCCGGGTCACCCTGGCCGACCGCCCGGTGCCACTTACGGCCACCGAATACGAGTTGCTGCGAGCGCTCTCGGTCAACGCGGGACGGGTCACGACCTACGCCACCCTGCTGCGCCAAGTGTGGGGCCGGGATGAATCCGGAGACCATCGTCCGGTGCGCGCCTTCGTGAAGCTGCTCCGCCGTAAGTTGAGCGATGACGCGGCCAGTCCGGCCTACATCTTTACCGAGCGCAGGGTCGGCTACCGCATGCCCAGGCCAAATGATCCGTGAGGTCTCCCGATCCGCAGTGGCTCCTGACAGACCACGATCAGTTGATCTTCTTGTAGGCTAATCCCTCTTGGTGGCGCTGGGACGGCTTTTCCTGAACCGTGCTTCTGGGCGACGCGGGACCGATCCCCCGTTTATTAGCACTTTGGCCGCCAGATGAAGGGACAGTTCCAGGTTGCCGTTTCGGGAGGATAAGGAAGGGGCTCCAACCTCCTCGGACCCCGGACCGAGCCTCGGTTCATCGTCCCTATACGTCGATTCGATGGAGGATCTGGGTGCACCGCTCTCCGCAGCCCGCAAACGACAATCGATAATTTCACGATAAAATCGCCATATCTGGCCGCTATTTCACGTCAGTTTCACCCGAATAGTATAGCCTGTCTATTGCTTTCCAAGGAGACAGTTCCATGGGCAATCAGTTATTTCGCGCTTGCTGTGTCCGCCAGGATGGCCCAAGTCCTGCAGCGTGGGTTCCGACCACTATCTGATTGTGATGACGTATCTGGCTTGCTGATTGTGATGACGTATCTGGCTTGGCTGGGAGGATCAAATGGTCGTTTCCGTACGATGCATATTGGCGATTCTATTCCTAACCCACTCGTACACCCACGCCGAAACGTTCTACTTTCCTCACTACGGAGATGGGGATGGCCTCAGGATGACTTTCGTCGTGAGCAACCATTCGGAGGCGACTGCTACGGGGACATTGAGTGTCTACGACACTCTTGGAGATCCGGCACCGCTGCCCTTTGAAAGCGGGGCTGCTTCGGAGGTCGATTTGACCCTTGCGCCCAACTCCAGCACGGTCTTGAGGACTCTGGGCACATCCGATCCACTCAGAACCGGTTTCGTGCGCGTAGAGCTGGACCAGGAGGAAGTTTCCGGAGTTGCCACCTTCAGATTTGCCTCGGGACTGGAAGCCAATGTGCCGTCAAGCCAGACGGGAAAGCGCTTTGCCCTGTCCGTTGAGCGGTCTTCCGACCTGGACACGGGGATCGCCATTTATCGGGAAACACCCAGTTCCATCCATCTGAAGCTTTACGATAAAAATAGAACTCTCGTGGATGAGCGGCCCTTTGATTTTTCGGGGAGTCAGACAGCGAGATTCCTGACGGAGCTCTTCCCCGACCTCTCCAGCGTATTTCAAGGCTCGCTCCTCGTGGAATCCGAAGGCCTGTTTGCCCTGGTGGGGCTTCGGTTGGGTGAAAGCATTCTATCCACGATTCCGGTTGTCTCACTGACGCAAGACTCCGAGGGCAATCAAGACTCTGTGGATCCGTTCGCCCATTGGAACGACCTGAAGCCCGAGCCGTGGTGGAGAGAGTCGGCGCCCTATTCCTGCCGGCAGGAAGAAAAACAGACTTCTCCATGGATGCGTGCCGGACTGATCGATCTTGGCGGGTCTGATCCCCTCACGTTAATCCGCTACTTCGGGAATGGGAGCTATTTGCGGTATGGTCATATGGGCTTTCACGGATGCACACCGCTGAAAAAATACCCCGACTCCTTCCACTTGGATCCGCCTGCCGATCCGACCTACTACTCCCTGGGCGATCTGGACATATGGGTCGACGTTGCCCGGGTGCCGTCGGATGCTTCGGGGTGGGTCGATGACGATGGGAGCCGTGTCGATATGAGCATGGCTCGGGCAGTCGAACTTCTGAATCAGCATGTCGCGCCCTATTTCAGGAGGATCTCGCAGGACAGTCTCCGCATTACCTTCCGTGAGGGCAACGAATTCGACGTCGAGGGGGATGGTGGACCGGGGGATGCGCAGACCCAGCAGTTCAAGCTTGTCGGAGCCTGTCTGGAGGGCTGCGAGTACGGAGCACCGGGGGGACTGAACCGCATCCTGGTCAATGACGTGGCCTCCGATACGGGAGGGGAGGCGTACAATGGTTGGGCCCGCTTTGGTCTCGTGAGCTTCCAGGCTGCCTACATGGAAACGATCGTCCATGAAATGGGTCACGGGTGGATGGCGTGGCCGCACTCCTATTCGGAGGTGCCGTGGCGGGCTGAAGCCGGCGAAGAAATCTCGCCGCCTAACCCCTATTCCAACTTCTTTGACATCATGTCCAGCCTAGCCTTCTCACCGATATCGGGCTGGGATCATGAGATGCCATCGACCCTGGCGATCAATCGCTACGCCGCAGGCTGGATCAAACCTGAAGATGTGGCGTTGCACCTGGTCGATAGCGCCACCTACACCTTGAGCAAACCGCGTGAAAGCGGGTATCAGTTTCTGGTTGTGCATTCCGGCCGTCCCAACGCTTTCACGACCTTGGAGGTTCTGGAAGAACGCCCTTCACAATTCAGGGCGAACATCGACGTGTACGACCCCTCGGTTCCAGGGGAATACCGGCCTCGCAGATACGAAGGAGTGCTGGTCAGCCGCTACGACCAGACCGCTGGAACGGGCACGGCAGCCCGAGTTGGACCGGCTCTTTACGATAAGGAGAATCCGAACTTTCTTGCTGACGTGAGCTGGGGCCGGGACGACTATTCACTGTTAAGCGACGGCGAGACGCGTGAGATCGGCGGGGGCGTCAGTGTCGATGTGAAGAAGAATACGGACGGCAGCTATGACGTGAGCGTCAGCGGCGGCAAGGTGGCGGAGTTCGAGGTCTGGTGTGCGCCCATGTGGTTCTCAGGCGAAGAATACGATACCGGATGCTATCTGGACCAAGCGGTCTGGGATGAGTAGATCACTGCCCGTTCCGTGGCGCCCATCGACAACCAAAGCGCAGGCCGATTCACACCAGAATAGTATGAACTGTGTCCAACCTGGCACTTCCCAGATCGACACGGCGTAGCTCCCTGACCCCACTACCCCAACGACCTGGTCGACCCCGAGGTGGAAGAGCCGCCGCGAGGCATCCTGATGGAGCGGTTTTCCGCTTCTGCCAACGTTGCCAACGGATTGCCCACATCAGCGCGGCTGTCACGGCGCCGTAGACGTCGAAATTTTCGCCTCCCCCTTGAGCGCAGCTACAGCCCTGGGGCACAGAGGGGCTTGTCGAACGAAACCGGGGGCGGCTCACGGACGACTGGGCGAGCTGTCTGGTTGGCGAGAGTCGGCAACCGGCGTCCGTCCGGCTCCGTTGATCCGCCGTGGTGGTTCTCCGGGCAGGCTTCGGGATCTGGCGTTTGAGCCGATGTCCGGGAGCTCAAACTTGACCGTTGAAAAGTGGGGTTCCGTGCCGATCGGGGAGTGCACACGAGACAATGGGGGGCATGTGCACCATGAGGGTTCTTCGACGTGCACGGAGACTTTTCTCTAACCTGCTGTCCCCGTTCGGGTTACGGATCGTCTCGCGGCTCGGCGATCCCGTACGGGGAAAGCGGAGGTGGACGGGAGCGACCCCCCCTTCTTGCCTCCCGGATCGGCAATGCGGGCCGGGCTGATGTGCACTCTCCGTGCCATCGCCTTGAAGGGGTCGCTCCCGTCCAATTGATCCCTGGCGGGAAGGCCTTAGATGACACCTGAGATGTGGCAGATTAGAGCGTGATGAGCGCCCGGAACAGTAACCTGGAACTGGCTCCTCACCAAGCGGCCAAGGTGCTTGCAGATGGCCGCCAATTCAGACCGGCATCATTCCTTTTTTCGTAGTCTGAAACACTCCCCTGACTGCCCGCTATTCTTGCATCGCCTCGCCGGAGTAGCCGAGTTTGAAATTCTTCTACGCTCGGCGGAGCAGACGGAAGAAGGGCGCTTCGCCGCATAATTTCACGGTATTTTCTCCCGATTATCCTCGGATTTCACGCTAGATTCATAGGGATTTTGCCATAATATTCTCATTCGCTCTTGGAGCCCTATGGGAGTTCACGTACCGGCCGGATTCTTCCCGAAGGCCAAGGAAGGTCCGAACCACATCAGAATACCAACTGGCTTGGGTTGTCGTACCAGGGCGTGTGCGGCGCAAGGGGCTCGCAATTTGGGCGGCGCGTTGCCCGCCAGTCGGATTGCTGGTCCACCTTAGCGTCTGTTGCTTCTGCCGGGGGTTTCCTCCGTGTTCGCTCCAGTTCTCATCGTCGGCACAGGACGGTGCGGTTCGACGATGCTGTCCAACATGGTCCGGCAGCACCCCGACCTGCTCAGCGTCTCGGAGTTTTTCACCTCGTTGGCCAGCCAGGCGTTCCTCGGCCAGCGGCTGTCCGGGGAGGCGACCTTTCGACGTCTCAACTCGCTGACGCCCGAAGGGCGGGCGTTGCTCGAAAACGGGTTGCAGCTGGACGAATTCCTTTACGAATTCGCTCCTGGATCGCGATACCAGCGGCACAATATTCCGCCGATCATGGGTTCGACGATGCCCCATATTACAGACGACGCGGAGCGCACCTGGGACGAGCTGGCCGCGGCATTGCGCGAAAGAGGCGACGAATCGCTTGCTGACCAATACCGGTTCGTTTTCGAATGGCTTGGTCGCCGCTTCGGCAAGTCGGTCTGGATCGAGCGTTCCGGGGCTTCGCTGCCGTTCGTGCCGACACTGGCGCGGTTATTTCCCGACGCGCGGTTCGTGCACCTCTATCGAGACGGCCGGGACACGGCCTTGTCCATGCAAAGGCATCACTTTTTCCGCTGGCGCGTGCTGGCCGCAGGAAGGATGCGCCGGCTCGGGATCGACCCGTTCCACCCGTTCAACGTGCCTGGCACCAGTCCTTGGGTTCCTTGGCTAAGTTGGATGTGGTTCAAATTCATCTTCTCCGCTGACCACTACCGGCGGCAAGTCATCGAGCTTCCATCGTTCGGGAGGTTCTGGAGCGACATGATTGAGCGAGGTACAAAGTACCTGAACGCCTTGCCGCCAGAACGAGTCCTGGCAGTGTCATACGAGAAGCTTCTCGCCCACCCGCGCGAGGAACTCGGCCGATTCATCCGGTTCGTCGGTTCGGAATTCGAGGATTCCCGTTGGATCGAGTCTGCTGCTTCAGTCGTCCGTCCACAAGAGGCTCGCTGGCCTCGCCTCGCTCCGGACGAGCATCGGACCCTGGCGGATGCGTGCGAGCCCGGCCAGTCCATACTGGGCTACAGTACCCGACCTTCCCTGGCTTAGTTGCGAATGATCAGTCCAGGCGGTTCGCCCTATCCCCCCTTGTCCGAGGAACGAATCGCCTCGGCCCGGGCAGAGTATGGACATTCCGTTGACACGTACTTGGAGCACCTGCACATCGGGGATCCCTTGGCCGACGACGTCGTGAACTGCTTCGATCGGACGACGCACCGAAAGGGATACCGAATGTTGATGCAGGCTATCGATAGCGGGATCGGTTCGGTGGACAACCCCCCGGCCGAACTGGTGGCGCTCTTTCAGCAGCTTGATCACATTCCATCCTGGATCGAATGGGACCGCATGAAACTTGCGAGCGCGAAGATCATCCGGAACGCCCTGTTGCCGGCCATGTCATTTGCGGTCTACGCGCTGCCCCACGCCTATCTTGCGACCGGCAACAAACCCCTGGCCTTTTCAAACGCCCTGCTCAGCAACACCGCCCGGCGCTATGCCGTCGCGACGCGGTTCTTTACCGAGGTCTTCATGCCGGGCAGCATGCGACGTCATGCAGACGGCTTCAGGTTCGCAGTCATCACGCGGATTCTGCACGCCCGGATTCGGAGCCAGATCCTCAAGTCGGGCCGGTGGGACATGACCTTGGGGCTGCCCCTGAACCAGGCGCACATGGCGATGGGGACGATCATCTTTTCGCTCTTTGTCATCGATGGGATGCGGCGTCTCGGAGGACGGTTCCGCCAAGAGGACGTGGAGAGCATCCTGCAGATCTGGCGCTATGTCAGCTACCTGTTCGGCGTCAGCACTGAAATCTCCTTCACGTCCGAAACGGAGGCACGCCACCTGACGAAGGTGGCTTGCAGCCTGGAGTTCGATCCGGACGAAAACTCGAAGCTCCTGTGCAGAGCGCTCATCGAGGCGGCCCCGGAGTTCCTGAAAATCGAGAACCCATTTGTGGCCCGCAAGTTTGTCAACCTCCTCTGTGCGCTTTCGAGGAGGCTGCTGGGTGACCGGCTGGCTGATCGTTTAGGGTATCCCGAGGAAAAGCGACGGTTGCTTTGCACAGCCGGGATTTCGCTGACTTGGATTCTCGAACGATTCCCGTCGCTGATTCCCTGGAAGCTCCGTCAGTACATGGGAGTGAGGTTCTGGATTGAGCAGGGAGAGTACGACCTACGAATGTACGGAGTCGACCGGTAGCCGTCGGGCGAGGCATGGGAATCGAGAGCCGCTGAATCGGGGATCAGGACCCGTGGCTACGGGCGCTCGCCTTGACCGGAAGACCATTCTTGAAAGCGTAAGATGCAAGGGTGTTCAACTCTGGCATCTCCTCGGACACGAGATCAAACCGCCACCGCTGGGCGATGCTTGCCAGGGCGAACGTCAGGTTGATCAGCGCGAACGCCTTGCCGGCACAGTCGCGACTGCCCAAGCTGAACGGCATGTACGAGCAGCGTGGCCGTGCCGGCTGTCTCTCGAGCCAGCGTTCCGGCCGGAACACCTCAGCTTGCGGGAAGTAGCGTTCCTCTCTTTGTGCCAAATAGTAGAAGAGCTGCACATTGGAGCCAGCAGGAATGAAGAAATCTCCGACGTTGCAATCCCGTATTGCCTTCCGTCCCAGGTAGTAGGCCGGCGGTGCCAGCCGCAGCACTTCGGCAATCACAGCCCCCGTGTACTGGAGACGTTCGTAGTCCTCAAGGGTCGGAACTCGTCCCTTCAACGTCTCATCGACCTCACGCTCCATCTGCTCGCGCACCCCGGGGTTCCGCGCGAGGTAGTACGTTGCCCAAGTGATCGTGGTCGCGGTTGTGGTCAAGGATGCGATCAGCATCTCGATAACGCTGTCGACCACTTCCTCCTCACTGAAGGCGAATACTCCGTCCTCGTCGCCGGCGCGAGCCAAATACGAGACCAGGTCGTTCCGCGCCGTTTTGTCAGCGCGGGCGGTGTCAGTCAGTGTGACGACTTGGTCGGCCATGTTCCGGTACGCGCGCTGGAGCCGCCGAAACGAATGCAGGATCAACCGGCGCAGACTCCGACTCGGTAGCAGGGACGAACCAACGTCGATGACACACAGCTTGAGTACCTTCCGTAGCATCTCGGTATCGACCTGTACGGTGTTTCCGAAGAAAACCCTGAGGGAAATGGAAAGGGTCAGATCTTGCGCCGCATTTTCCATGTCGAAGACTTCACCATCCCTCAACCGGTCCCAGATCGCCGCCGCTTGTTCAGCCATGATGGTGGAGTAGGTGCCGAGGTTCTTCCGGTGAAAATATGGCTGGACGAGGCGGCGGCGCCGCTTGTGCTCCTCGCCGTCTCCCGTGATGATCGTCGGCCGGGGCAAGATCAGGCTTCGCTTGTAGATGAACCCCTTCACGAATGCCGACTTCTTTGCGTAAAGCACGTCGTCGATCAGTTCGGGGGCCGAAATCAGGCAGAACTCGAAACCTAGGATCTTGTATCGAACAATAGGCCCGTACTCACAGTGAAGCCATTGGTAGAGCCCGAGCGTGTCCCGGTACCTGGCGATCAGGTTGCTGAGACGGCGGCCAGGCACCAAGGGTGGCAGCTTCACCCGGTCGGTTCCGGCAGATGGGGATTCTACGCTCGCGGAAGCTGACGAGTGCATCATGTTCCAAGTTCTTGTCCGCGTCCACGCCAAATTAGCATGAGTTGGGTCGCGTCGCGCGTCAACTGCTTGGGACTGATGTCAATGCCCGTTGACAACGGGTAGGTTAGTCCTCCGATAGCTCAGGACAAGAATACGATAACGGGATTTGCCGAAATTAATCGCCTTCCATCAAGCTAGCTCGCAGAATGGACACATGGAGACCGAGACCGCACCCCTCGTAGCCGAATCCTCGCTGCCGTGAACCGCATCGATCCTAATCGGCGGCGCTGCCGGATTGCAGCGTGGCCGGTCCGCAGCATTGCCCAACTGTGAGCACCGTCTAGTATATTACTAATTCTAATACTGGACACAGTCCAGAGTTTATGATTGACTCAGTGTCATGAACGACGACGCCGAGCGGCTCCTGAGGCAGCACCGGCTGCAAGTCACGGCCCAGCGCCTCGCCGTGCTGCGGGCGGTGGCGTCCCACCCGCACTCCACTGCGGACGAACTCGCCGAGTATGTGCGGCGGAGCATCGGATCGATTTCCCGGCAGGCGGTGTACGACACCTTGGGAATGCTCGTCGAAAGGGGCCTGGCTCGCAGGATTCAACCCGCAGGATCGCCTGCGCGGTACGAGAATCGAGTCGGCGACAATCACCACCACCTCGTCTGTCGCACTTGCGGCGTCACGGTCGATATCGACTGCGCCGTCGGTGAGGCGCCCTGTCTCACCGCCGCCGACGCTCACGGCTTCGACATCGATGAGGCCGAGGTCATCTACTGGGGGTACTGCCCCGGCTGCCGCGATGCGCGCGGCAGCGGGAACGAAGGAAACGGAGGAGAAACCGATGACTAGACGAACCAGACTTGCGATTGCCGCGCTGGCAGTTGGGATAGCTGTGGTCCTGCCGGTCCGCCTGGGCGCGGCCCGGAGCGGCGCACCGGACAACGACTACTGGCGGCCGAACCGGCTGAGCCTCGAACCACTGCGCGAGGCGTCGCGGGAATCCAATCCCGTGGGGGAGGGCTTCAACTACCGGGAGGCGTTCGAGAGCCTCGACCTCGATGCGCTGAAGGCCGATCTGACGGAGTCGATGACCACTTCCCAGGACTGGTGGCCGGCGGACTACGGCCACTACGGTCCGTTCTTCATTCGCATGGCGTGGCACAGCGCGGGCACCTATCGGACCATCGATGGCCGAGGCGGCGGTGACGGCGGTCTGCAGCGCTTCGCACCGCTCAACAGTTGGCCCGACAACGCAAACCTGGACAAGGCCACGCGATTGCTCTGGCCGCTCAAGCAGAAATACGGGCGCAAGATCTCCTGGGCCGACCTGATGGTCCTGGCCGGCACCGTCGCCATGGAGTCGATGGGCTTCGAGACCCTGGGCTTCGCGGGTGGCCGGACCGATGCCTGGGAGCCCACGGAGGTGAACTGGGGACCCGAGGGGGAGTGGCTCGCCGCCGACCGGCGCAACGCGGACGGAGAGTTGCACCGACCCTTCGGCGCGACCCAAATGGGCCTGATCTACGTCAATCCGGAAGGCCCTGGCGGCAATCCGGATCCGCAGGCGGCCGCCGACGCCATCCGTGAGGCCTTTGGACGCATGGGGATGAACAACGAGGAGACGGTGGCGCTGATTGCCGGTGGCCACACCTTCGGCAAGGCCCATGGCGCGGCTGCTGCGTCGCGGTACGTAGGCGTCGATCCGGAAGGCGGCGACGTCGAGGCGCAGGGACTCGGCTGGCAGAACAGCTACGGCGCCGGCCACGGTGCCGACACGATCACCAGCGGTCTGGAGGGCGCGTGGACGGTGAACCCCGCCGCCTGGACGCATAACTTCCTGGAGAACCTGTACGGCTATGAATGGGAGCAGACTCGCAGCCCTGGCGGTGCAGTCCAGTGGCGGCCCGCTGGCGGCGCTGCGGCGGACCTGGTTCCGGACGCCCACGATCCGTCGAAGCGACACGCGCCGATGATGCTCACCACGGACTTGGCGCTGAAGGTCGATCCGGCCTATCGCGAGATCACGTTGCGCTGGCTCAAGAACCCGGACGAGTTCGAGGGCGCATTCGCCCGCGCCTGGTTCAAGCTGACGCACCGCGACATGGGTCCGGCGTCGCGCTACCTGGGTGATCTGGCGCCGGACCGGCAATTCATCTGGCAGGATCCGATTCCGGAAGTCGACCACACACTGATCGATGCCCGTGACACGGTCGTTCTGAAGGCGCAGATCCTGGACTCGGGGTTGTCTGCCGCAGAGCTGGTCAGGACCGCGTGGGCCTCGGCATCCACATTCCGAGGCACCGATATGCGCGGCGGCGCCAACGGAGCGCGAATCCGGCTCGCGCCCCAGCGAGACTGGACTGCCAACGACCCTGCTGAGCTGGGCCGCGTGTTGGAGACCCTTGGCGGTATCCGGAGTCGATTCAACGACGTGCAGACTGACGACAAGCGGGTCTCCCTGGCGGACGTGATCGTTCTCGGCGGTGCCGCCGCCATCGAGCAGGCGGCTTCGAAGGCCGGTGTTGACGTGGACGTGCCCTTCGCGCCGGGCCGCATGGACGCCTCGCCGGAACAGACCGACGTGGCGTCGTTCGCGCTGCTTGAGCCCGTTGCGGACGGCTTCCGCAACTACTTCGCCAACGGAAATCCCCGATCCCCAGCGGAAATGCTGGTGGAGAAGGCAGCCCTGCTCAACCTGACCGCACCGGAGATGACGGTGCTGGTCGGCGGCTTGCGAAGTCTGAACGCCAATGCCGGCGGCGCTGCGCACGGCGTGTTCACCGACCGCCCCGGCACTCTGAGCAACGACTTCTTCGTCAACCTGACGGACATGTCGACGTTGTGGACCAAGTCGTCCACCGAGGGCGTCTACGAAGGTCGCGATCGCGGCACCGGTGATCTCCGGTGGACGGCGACACCGGTGGACCTGATTTTCGGCTCCAACTCCGAGCTGCGCGCGGTTGCCGAATTCTACGCGGCCGACGACGCGCGGGAGGACTTCGTGCACGACTTCATCGCGGCATGGACCAAGGTTATGACACTGGACCGTTTCGACCTGCCCTGATTGGAGGAGAGGAGTAGCTCAAGCGGCGGGGCGAGTTTCTTGGCCGGCGAACGTCAAGACCTGCAAACCGATCCGATCCATTGATCCGACGCGCCCGGTGTGGGGAACCTAAGGGGCCTGGACACCCGAACCGATCCCGGGGTCCATGAGCTTCGAGCGGTCTTGCGCCGGTTGACGAGGCTGTCGGGCCGGGCCAAGTGAGCAGTATTTCGAACGTCGCGGGACGTTCGCCGAGACAGTTCCGAACATGGCAGTCGCAAAGGTCTACGGCGACTCGTTTCGGCTGGGCGCAAAGGGAGTCTCGTGCCGATCCGGGAGGGTGCATGGGAAATGCGGGATGGATTCACAATATGCGCTCACGGCGATTCATAAACACGTTTTCCCGGATCTTTTTTCCTTTCATGCAGTTACGGCCATATTGTTGGCCACAGGGTGGCCGCACGGGGAAATCGAAGGTGGACGGGAGCGACCCCCCCTTTTTGCTGCCCGGTGCGGGCGCGGGGGCGTTGCGCAATTCACATTTGCGCAACACCCCCTGGGGGGTCGCTCCCGTCTCATTATCCTTGGCGGTAAGGCCCAGAACAGACACCTGTGGTGTGGCAGGCTAGAGCCTGATGAGCGCCCCTGATATTAACGAGCAACGGCTGGAGGACCTCAGAAAGCAGGCGGTGGAGAGGCTCCGCACCCGTCGCGCTTACCGCTGTCCGGACTGCGGCTACCGGCGCTTTCGGAGAAATTGTCCCCGCTACGGTCAAACCTGCGAGGCCGCGTGCTGGCCACACTCATGAGACTCGAACGAACCGGTGCGGGATGCAGGGAGTTCCGGCTTGGTCCGGGCGAGGAACGTTGCCACTGCTGCGGATGTCTTGGCCAGGCTGTGCTCCGGAACCTGTCCCGTTGACGAATCTTCCCGCCGTGGGCGTATGTCTTGTAGGATGGGTTCTGCCGGGAGTGGTGCCCGGCAGCAGATTACTCATGGTAGTGATCGAGGCACGGGCGGCGGTTCACCTGCCGCCCCTTCCTCGTCTCCAACCGGTCCTCCCGGACACATCCCGATAAGAGTGCAGTGACTCAACTCTGGCCGGGAACCGAATCCTCCACAGGAGACGAGGACACCCCTATCTGAGAGCAGGGGCCGAATGGGGATAGACGCCAAGCCCTACCGATAACCTCGTTCCGGACGGTGCGAACGACGAGGCTCACGCTGATCCGCAGGCTGGCGGCGCTCAGCTTGGCGATGCGATCCCGCAACGCCTCGATCTCTCGCCTCAGTTTGCCGGGACTCTGAATTCCCCCCTCCGTGTCGGACCCTGGACTGAGACTCGGTTCAGCATCCCTGGACGTCGATTCGTTGGAGGATCCGGGTGCGCTGCTCTCCGCAGCCCACAAAGGATCGATCTTTTCACAATATTTTCGCCCTATCTGACCGCACTTTCACTCCAGTTTCACCCGAATAGTATAGCCTGTCTATCGCTTTCCAAGGAGACGGTTCCATGGGCAATCAGCTATTTCGTGCTTGCTGTGTCCGCCCAGACTGACCCACGGGGGAGAACCAACATGAAGTCCATACGAACGATGACTATTTGCGGAATATTGCTGAGCTTGGCCGTCACATCTGGTTCCCTTCCATCCTTGCTGGCTCAGGACGACCCTCCCACAGCCCGTGAGGTGAAGGATCGGGAAACCCTGAAGGCTTTTGTCCTCGGCGCAAGAAATTACATCATCAGCATTACTGATCCCGATGAAGGCGCCGCACTGGTGGATACCTTGCAAGAAGCGGATTGGAAACACGAAAACACCTATCTGATCCTTCTTCGGTTGAGCGGCACCGTGCTTTTTCATGCAAAGGATCAGAACTTCGTCGGAATCGACCTGTCGAACGTTGAAGACGACCGTGGTGAGAAGGTCTTTCCGAAAATGCTCGCGGCGGCCCAAAGCATGGAAGACGGAGACTTTGTCGAATATTCCTGGGACGATCCCTCAGACCCGGCCGACCCCAATCCCAAAACCTGCTACACCGTCCAATACACATCTCCGCTGGGTCGAGGGGCTCTTTTGCTGGTCGGTGGTTACTACCAGGATCTCTCTGATGTTGTGACCGACATCGGCGAATTTCCCGACCCGCCGGCGATCACCGCCGGCGATGTCGTGGACCGGGAGACGCTCAAGGCTTTCGTCCATGGAGCTGTTGGATGGAACCGGGAAGTCTTTAATGAGTTCGGCGCCGACCTGCTTCAATTGGTGGAAGAATACCGCAGAGAGGGAGGGCCTTGGAGACAGGGATCCACCTACCTGTACATTCTGACGGAAGAGGGGGTTGTCCTCTTTCACGCGACGCGTCCGGACCAGGTCGGCCGAAACCTGATCGATTCTCAGACCATCAACGATTTCCCAGTTGTGAGAAGGCTGATCGAGAAGGCCCAAGCGGGGGGAGGCTTCGTTGAATACTACTGGGACGACCCCTCGGTGGTCGGGGACGAGGACACAGGTTCCGCCAAGGTCGGCTACGCCGCCCCTTTCACACTTCCTGAAGATTTCCCCGTATTCCCCGGCCTGACGCTGATCCTCGGCTCCGGTTTCTACAAGGGAAGCCAGATGGCGCTGGACTTTGCCCATTTCGCCAACGGCGACTCCGTCAGCTCCGACGTCGTGTTGGTGAACCTGGCCGCCACGCCGATCCGGCCGCTGGTCTATTTCTACGGCAAGGGCGGCGAACTCATCGATCCAGAATCGATGGTGGACATCGTAGGGAATCTGGAAGCCACAGACTTCGGTGCCCTGACCCTCCAGTCCGAACTGCCGGTCCTGGGAGAGATCACCATTTCGACCAACGGCATGGGCGACCTCACGACCGGCTCGGTGAAGGTGGTCACCGAAGGCCTCGACAGCCCCATCGGCGGGGTGCTTCGCTTTGACGCCCCCGGTATCGGGGTGGCCGGCGTGGGAGCCAGCCAATCGGTTCAGGGCGCCATCATCCCGGTCCGCCGTCAGATGGGAGGGATCGACACGGGAGCGGCCCTGCGCAATCTGAGTGAGTCGGAACTGACGTTGACCTGCCACTTGATGATGAGTGGAGAGATGATCGAAATGCAGGAGGTCACGCTGCCGGCCAACGGGCAGACCGCCATGTTCATCAGCGAGCTGTTCGAGCACGATACGTCCAATTTCACCGGGTCCTTGCGCTGCACGGCCCTGGCAGGAGAAAGAAATCCGGAATTTACCGGCGTTGCCGTGGAGTTGGACGCCAACAACGGGATCTTCACCACGCTGCCGGTGGTCCCGTTGAGTGGACATATGAGGCCTGACGAGGAGATGGCATCGGAGGAATAAGTAGCGCGGATTCCCACCAAGATCGGATTTTGAAAAAGGGCCGTTGAGGGTTGCGATTGGCAACAATCGAGTCTACATGATAGCCCTCCGGGTGGACTATCTGGACCACGGTCAGTTTCACCTGACCAGCGTGCCTGTGACCCCGGTGCAGTAACAGGATGCTGTTCGTACCCCGGCAAGGTCTA
Organism: Acidobacteriota bacterium; assembly: GCA_028874215.1. Lineage (NCBI taxonomy): Bacteria > Pseudomonadati > Acidobacteriota > Acidobacteriota bacterium. The sequence continues at coordinate 19,505 of JAPPLF010000011.1, read as the reverse complement.
CAGGATTCCAGAATAGAGGAGGCGAGAAACATGACACCCAAGACTCAACTCGTTGTCATTGCCGTTGCAGCCGTTTTGGCCTTCACCGTTGGAGTTGTCCACAGCCGTCCGGACTACATCGCGCCGAACGCCGTACTCCACGTTCCGTCTGACACCGGGGAGTACACCCTTGTCTTGGAGGCGGAACTGGTCATAGTCTCGGACACCGGGAGACGACTGGCGCGGTATCACAAGGAAGACGTGATCCCGTCGCTGAAAAGCCTGCTGAGAGGAGAAGACCTCCAATTCGACAACATCCACGGGAGTCCCCATTACTTCGACGGAAGGGAGGTTCAAAGGCAAGTCCAAACCCAACTGCGCAAGGCACTGTTCGGGATGTAGGGCAGAAGGACTGGTCAAACCGGTGCAGGTTGAAACGAAAGACAAAAACTGGGAGTTGGTTCATTCCATCCTGGCCGTGTTACAGGGACAAGAGCGACGACCGGACTATGGGGCAGAAAGGGAGCGGAACATGACCAAGCAGGAGATGATCGAGAATCTGAATGAAGACCTGGCCGGAGAGTTGGGTGCGATCATCCAATACCTGACCTACGCCGCCAAGACGACGGGGCCCTACAGGCCTCAGTTGTCTCAGTTCTTTCTCGGTGAAGTGGCCGACGAGCAGCTGCATGCCCAGTACCTGGCAAACAAGATCGTGGCCTTGGGCGGCGAGCCGACCACGGTGCCCCGGCCGGTCCCGGCGGCTGCTACAAACAGGGAGATGGTCGAGCAGGTCCTGGCGGCCGAGCGACAGGCGATGCGTGACTATACGGAGCGGGCCCAGCATGCGGAAGAACTGGGTGACAAAGGATTGGTGGTCCAGCTCGAAGACATGGTACGCGACGAAACCACCCATTCGGAGGAAACGGAACGGCTCCTCCGCGACTGGCCTCTCTAGACCGCATTTCTAACCAGGGGGCTGATGATCGCGTTCCCGGCCTGCTGCCACGCTGTTGGCGGCCATGAAAAAGGTGTAGGAAAGTGGCCGCCCGAGTTGCCAGCCCACAGGCCATGGGCGGATGGTGATTCGGGACGGACGCGGTTCGTACGTAACCGTTCGGTCAACCCGTGGAAGAGCGGGCTGCTGGCATCCTCGCCGCAGTGACCAATGCACGTTGGGTTGCTGTCGGGCTTGAACCACTCTTCGCGGCGGTAAGAACTCTCTTGGAAAGGATAACGGCAGGTGATCGTCGGCCGTAAAGTCCTTACACATCACGCGATCCGACCAAATCGTTGCGAACTCTCGGTCCATCCCCGCCGGTACGGGGGAAACGGAATCAGGATCGTAGCCATAAACTTGCTTCGTCTGATGCTAGCATCCCCCTATTGTTCGTCAACATAGTAGGCATTGAACCGCGCGTCGCCGGCTCGGCGTCGCGGCAGCTCGGCTGTCCGTTCGAGCCGCGTCCGAGAAAACACCATGCCGCTCCGATTCTTTGCCAACGCCGAGGAACTCAGGGATTGGTTCCGCGACCATCACGACAAGCTGGACGAACAGTGGATTGGTTTCTACAAGAAGCACACAGAGATACCGAGCATCGACTGGGCACAGTCGGTCGACGTTGCGCTCTGCTTCGGCTGGATCGACGGTCTCCGCAAGAGTCTCGGCGCCACGAGCTACAAGATCCGGTTCACTCCACGCCGGGCGGGGAGCCGCTGGAGCAAGCGCAACGTCTCGCGGATGGAAGCCCTCATGGCCGAAGGGCTCGTGGAAGAGGCCGGGATCGCGGTGTTCCAGGCCCGGGCCACGTCCTTGCCGGACTACCAGACGGCCGCCAGGGCCCTGCCCGCGTCGCTGGAGAAACGGATCCGGGCCCGTCCCAAGGCATGGGGCTTCTTCCGAGCCACCCGGCTGGCGTACCGAAAGGGCGTATCGGCCTGGATCAACAGCGCCAAGAAGGAGGAGACCCGTCTCCGAAGGCTGGACCAGTTGATCGAGTGCTGCGAGCGCGGCGAGCCGGTCCCGCCGCTGCGCTGGGGCGGCAGGCCGGTCAGCAAGCGGGACTGACCGGGGTTCGGGCCGTGCCTTGGTGCCGGTACCTTGGGAGGCGCAGTGAGCAGAACCCACGGATCGCCTGTGATTGCAGGCACCTCCAACCTCGTCCGGGTACAAGCCTTCACGGCCTGACCGAACGGTTACAACGGTTACCGTCCACGGACCTCCAATACGGTCGCATGGATTCCGGTTTTTAAAGTGGGATTCAATGAGGTAATCTATTCTGGAGAATAGATCATAACTATAATTATTGCACCACTTACGAGATTATATCCGTGGACGCAGGGAAAACAGCACTCCGCCCAGTTGGGGGATTGGGTGTCGGCGACGTCGATACCGGCCTTGCTGCCGATACGCGTCCAGCAACTGCGCCACCTTCTCGGCTGGCCCCACGGCCAAACCGTCCGTCAGGAATCGCAAACGCTGGCGGAACGCTCCGGCTCGGGCGAATCCACGCCGCTCCTCCTGCTGGAGGATCCACTGCGGGATCGCGGCTTGGTTGTCTTTGGTGGGGACGGCTCCCCGATAGTACAAGCGAGCCCGGTAACCACCGTACACGTCGGTTCCGGGAACCGACGGAAACAGTTCCTCCAGGGGAATCAGGTCCTCATCCTTGCCCAACCGTCGCCAGCGGGCCGAGCCCCACTTCCACTGCTCCGGCCGGTTGGCCAGTCCCGCCCGCACGGCGTTGAGTTCCACGTACAGGACGGCGTCCTGTACGGCTTCCATTCCCAAGAGTTCCGAGTTCTTGAAACGATCACTCCAAAAATGGCCTCGCCGGCCGAACTGGCGGTTGAACCACCGGGCATAGAGTCCGTTGACGTCCGCCATCAGCCTCGACACGTCGAACAGACGCCGATTGAGAGCCTCCCACTGGACGTCGGTCCAATCGGCGGTCTTCTTCTCGGCCTGCTCGCCATAGAGCTTGTGGGTGCTCTTTTTCAACTCCTTGCGGGACAACGACCGGGGCTTCTCGAAATGGACGATGAGGTGATAGTGATTGCCCATGATCTGGAAGGCGGCCAGACGGCAGCGGTAGGCATTGACGTAAAACACCATCATGTCCAGGAGTTTGCGACGGGCCTGGGGGTCTTCCAAGGGGAACCAATCGGGTCGGCCGGCGACTCGATTGGTGAGGTGATAGAAGGCGGCTTCGGTGCTCTTGTGCCGTGCGGTTCGGGGCATGGCGGTGGTCCTAGGTCGTCCGAACTCGGAATCGGCGGAGATCGGTTCGTGCCTCTGATAACAAGAACGACTCAGAACCGGGAAAGGCGAAGGAAACTCAAGAAAATCAGCATACGGAGATACAGACTGTCCCCTTCCGGAACGGTCCCCTTCCGGAACGGAATGCGCCCTTCGTTTACTATCTGGGAGGGATTACCCTGGATCCGCACATTGACCGGCGATTCAGGCAGGCGACTTTGATTTTGCGGTGATGTCAGACATTCGCAATGCGGGTCAATGAGAAGGAAAGAGAAGGAGCCCATGCTGATCGCAACCGGGGCACTACTCGTTTTGCTGGGGAACCTCGCTTGGGCGACAGTTGAACGCGTCTCCTGCGGCGGGCAGGCGCAAGGCGCTGAGTGTTGGATGGAGGTGGCCAACCGGCCAGGATGCTACATCTGGAACGGGCACCTCATGCGTAACCAGACGGTGACTTGGACGGGCGAGTGCGCCGGGAGCTTGGCTCAAGGGGTGGGGACTCTCAAATGGGTCTGGGCGAAGGGAAAGAAAACATCCGAGGAGACTGGGCAGCTCCGGACCGGCAGGCAACACGGGCGATGGGTGGTGCGGCTCGCGGATGGCACTGTCGCACAAGGCCCGTTCGTGGAGGGGAAGCGACACGGGCGGTGGATCGTGCAGGATGCGAACGGAAACAGACGAGAGATCGCCTTCAAAAAAGGCAAGCGGAGTTCTCGCTAGCTCTTCTCCCCCAGCGTAGAGGCGTGCGGAGAAACATGCAGGGAAACAGACTTTCCCGTTCCGCGCGCGGTCCCCTTCCGCGTTCCTCGCAGAAACAGACCGCAGAAACAGACTGTCCCCTTCCGGAATCGTCCCCCGCAGAAACAGACTGTCCCCTTTCGGAATGGCCGTCCCCTTCCGGAATGGCCGGGCGCGACGGCCATTCTCATCCTGATCCACGTCGTGGGCCGTCGGGCGTGAACGGTCTCCGAGCGTGTCCGTCTTCCCGTTGACAGGGCCGGAAAAGCCGCTATATGCTGACGCCCTTCCCGGTTAGTCATCGACGTATTGGAGGACCTGAATGATGTTGCGACGGACAAGCATATTCCTGTTGCTGGCGGGGTTGGGATTCACCCAGGCCTGTCAGGCTTCGAGCCATAAGGATCAAGGGACCCGGTATCTGCGTTTCAGCGTGGATGGCCAGGAAGCGTACGGCATTCTGGAGGGGGATCAGGTCCGTCAACTGAGCGGGGACCTCTACGGCGATTGGGAGAAGACCGAAACCACCCATGCCCTTTCGGAAGTCACCATTCTGGTGCCCAGCAAGAACCCCTCCAAGGTCTTGGCCCTGGCCGGGAACTACAAGTCCCACATCGGGGATTCGGAGCCGAACCCCTATCCGGAACCCTTCATCAAGCTGCCCTCCTCCTTGCTGCCCCAGGGGGGAGATATCGTCCAGCCCACCGACACGGATCCGGTGCACTACGAGGCCGAAGTCGTCATCGTCATCGGCAAGCGGGCCCGGAACGTGTCGCTTGAGCAGGCTATGGACTATGTCCTGGGCATCACCTGCGGCAACGACATCAGCGCCCGGACCTGGCAGAGAAACGACGTCCAATGGTGGCGGGCCAAGGCCGCGGATACCTTCAGCCCCACCGGGCCCTACATCCTCTCAGGCGTGGATTTCAGCGACTTGAACATGGTGCTCAAGGTCAATGGGGAGGTCCGCCAGGAAGCCAAGATCTCCGACATGATCCACGGCATCGCCGAGTCGGTCAGCTTCATCAGCAAGTACGTGACACTGGAACCGGGAGATCTGATCTTCACCGGAACCCCGGGGACCACCAAGGGCATGCAGCCCGGAGACGAGGTCACCGTGGAGATCGACGGGGTCGGAGTCCTGAAGAACAAGGTCGTCGCCGCCGGTTCCTGACGGCTCGAGAGAACAAGAATTCGGCGTCCCCCGGGGCACTCCCCGGCGGGACGCCGAAGATCCATTCAGCTCTTGGAATCGTAGAGCACGGATGCGGTGAAGCTCAGCAGGTCTCCCTGGTCTTGGGACACCTCGCGGAGGCGGTCGTAGTCTCCGGAAATCTGGCAGAGCTGCGGGACCGACAAACACTTCAGTTCGTGAGCCGGAAAGTCCTTCAGATACTTCACCCCGACCTCGATGGCCTCGTCGTAGCGTTCGATCCTCTCCAGCAGGCGCACCAGGGCCTGGGCGGCGGAGGTCCCATCCGGGTCCGAATCCGATCCACCCAGCTTCTTCCGGAAATGCGCCACCCCCTCCGAGACCTCCCGGCCCAGTAGCGCCTTCAGGTAGAAGGAGTGGTCCGTGTAGAGGTCCTCGAACGGAGGCTCGCCGGGGTACTGGAACATATCCGACAGGCACCGCCCGTAGTCGGTGAGTTCCAGGGCCAGGATCAGAGAGTCTCGATCTTCCAATCGGGGACTCAATTGGACCACGGAACTGACGTGGGAGGTGTCGATGTAGTAGGTGTTGCCTTCGAAGAGCCAGTCCCGGCCGGCGATCAGCTCGCTGATGCTCCCGGTGTCCGGAGCCGTCCCGTCCCGGCGCCGGACGCTGCTTTTCAGGTTGGCCAACAGCTCCGCGTGGAGCGTCCGCACCAGTAGCCGTCCCGACTCCTCCTGTCCGTCCGAACTCGGAAACTGGGAGAATGAGGTGATGGCCCGGCAGGTTCCGTAGCGGGCCAGGATCATCTCGAATCCCTTGCTGGGATTCGCCCCTTCGTAAAAGGCGATCTCGATGACGGCGTCCTCGGCTTCGTCGGCGGGGATGGCCTCGATCGCCCCGGCGATGGAACCGTTCTCGCCGATGGCCCGGAAATAGGGCCAGGAAGCGATGATGTCGCCGTCCGCCAGGAAGTGTTCTCCCACCTCCCGGGCGGCGGCGATGGTGGCCTGCTCGTATTCACCCTGAGTCTTGGGATCGAGTCCGGAAGCCGATTCGGTCAGGATCAGCGGAAGCCCCAACTGATGGCGCTTCTGCATCAGTCTGGCTTCGAAGAGCAGCGGATATTTCTTCTCCGCCTTGAGGTTCGAGATCAGGGACCCGAATGCCGCTTCCGATCCCGCGGACCGGGCCGATTCCAGAATCTCTCCGAAGGGGTCCCGAACCGGATTCACGGTCGCGGTCAGGCCTTTCAGGAACCCGCGCCGGTCATGTGCCATGGGTCACACTATAGCACTTCCAGACGTGGCGGAGAGTCGGCGAACCGCCGCCGAAGCTCCTGGAATCATGGCGGCCCAATTGACACTCCCGGGCTCAGCGCGTATACGGGTGCGACCGATCAACCCGTGGCGAAAAATCAGCAAAAAATCACGTCTGAACTTTGGGGATGGAGCCGGGACTTCAAGCTGCTGGCGCTGTCCTCCGGACTCTTGAGCGCCGGGTTCGCGGTCTACATGACCACCTTCAACAACTTCATCGTCGAGGAGATCGGGATCCAGCCCCATCAATTCGGCGTCTTGGAGTCGATCCGGGAAATCCCAGGGTTCCTGACGGTGGGGTTGGTCGCCATCTCCATCCGGTTTCCGGCCGCTCGTCTCGCGGGGTTTCTGCTTATCTTGACCGGCATTGGCGTCGCCGCCTACTTCGGCGTCCACTCCGTCGGCAGCCTGATCCTGGCCTCTCTGGTATGGAGCGTGGGCTTTCACGGCTGGCTTCCGCAGCGGGAGACCCTGGCCCTGACCCTGTCGGACGCCCACAAAGGGAGGCGCCTGGGGCAACTCCGGAGCATCGACGAGTCGGGATTTCTGCTGGCCATGGTCCTGACCTTCGGGTTCATCGGATTCGTGGGGTTCCGCTGGGTCTTCCTGGCGGCCGGTCTGGCGGTGATCCTGGGAGGATTCGCCATCTTTCCGGTCCGTCTCCCTGCGGCCGTCACATCCGAGGACCGGTTCGTCTTCCGCCGTGAGTACTTCATCTATTATCTCCTGACCTTCTTCCAAGGGTGCCGGCGCCAGGTCTTCGTCATTTTCGCCGTCTTCTCCATGGTCTTCGTCCATGGCGCGACCACGGAGCACATCATCGTCCTCATGTTCGTCAGCACCCTGCTGGCGGTCCTGGCGGCGCCCACGGTCGGACGCCTGATCGACCGGTTGGGAGAGCGCAAGATTCTCAGCGCCGCCTACTCGATGTTGATCCTGATCTTCTGGGGCTACTCCTTCATTCAGAACAAGTGGGTGCTCTATGCCCTTTATTGCGTGGACCGCCTTCTGTTTCTGGCTTCCGTATCTTTGAGCACCTATCTCAACAGGATCGCCCGCACCGCCGACCTGCGCCCGACCATCTCACTAGGTGTGACGCTGAACCACGTGGCGGCGGTGACCCTGCCACTGGTCGGCGGATTCCTGTGGGATCGATTCGGGTACGCCCTCATCTTCCAGATCGGATCCGTGGTGGCGGTGATCATTCTGATCATTGCCCAGTTCATCGAGCCTGCTGAAACCACGCCCTCAACTGACAGCGTTGAGGAATCGTTCAGAACAGCTCCAGCTGACGATCATCACCGATGACCTTCGCGAACTTCAGGCCCAGGTGGTCCAGGACCGGTTGGGCCACCGAGCGAACCTGTTTTTGGACGTAGTGCTCACGGTCGATGCCGGCCGTGGTCTCGCCTACCGGTTCCGGACCGGCCAGAGTCATGAGATAGGAGATCCGGCGTCCCGGCTTCCCGGTCATCTTGCGGGCCGCGGCAACGTGCGGGGGAGTCGTGCTCCGGTATTCGTCGAGCGGTTTCCCCAGCGTCTTGCTGTAGACGAGCAGGTGGTCCAGACGGCCCGCGCGGAGGCTCGCCACGGTATCGCGCAGGTAGGGGCCGACGTCGGTTTCGGCGAAGAGCCTCCGGTACAGTTCCTTCTGGACCGTCCTGGCCAGTGCGGTCCAATCGGTCCGGACCACCTCCATGCCGGTGAAGACCACCTCGGCATCGGGCCCGTCGCCGACGAAGCCCACGTACCGCTTGCGGGCGCCGCGCCCCCCTTGGCGGGTCGCCGGGATGAAGAATTTCCGGTAGAGCCGCTCCAGCTCCAACTCCAGGCGGCTCTTCACCCTCCACTTTTCCGAGACATGGCTCACCAGGTCCCGGTTGAGGCGCCGCGCCAATTCGTCTCCCCGGGCCTGGGCCGCGGCGGTGGTCTGCTCGCCGGAGAGTACGAAGAGGCTGTCGGTGTCTCCGTATAGGACGCGGTAACCGTAGTGCCGGAATCGGTCCCGGGACCAGAGCAGGATCTCCCGGCCGAAGGTGGTGATGGCCGCGGCCAGTTGGGGCCGGTAGAAGCGGCAGGCCGGAGTGCCCAGGACGCCGTAGAAGGAGTTCATGAGGATCTTGATGGCGTGGCTGGCGACTTGGTCGCCTGCGGCCTTGGCGGCGTCGCGGCGCGGAAAGAGATGGTTCAGCAGTTGCGTCAGGATGCCGGGTTCGCGCCGGAAGGCGGCCCCGTTGGGGGCCACGATGGGGTCCTGATCCGGATCGGGCCGGGCGAGGTAGCCCAGGGGATCGATCTGGAAGGTGCGGATCAGGCTGGGGTAAAGGCTCTTGAAGTCGAAGACCAGAACCTGTTCGTAGAGGCCCGGCTCGGGCTCCAGGACGTGTCCCCCCGGACTGGGGGCCGCGCTGGAGGCGGCGCCGACACTGGGAGCGGCGATGCGCCTCTTGTGGAGCTCCGTCAGGTAGCGGAAGTCGAAGGCCGCGATGGACCCGCTCACCCGGTCGATGGGGAGGCCGGTCAACCGGCTTCGCTCCACGGCCAGGTCCATGACCTTCAGTTTTTCCAGGATTTCCAGGGCGAGCCGGGCGTCGGTCCGGTTGTAGAGGACGAATCGTTCCCGGTCGTTGCGGAAGCTCTCCACGATCTCGGCCGGCCGGTCGGCCCCGTGGAGCGTCTTCCCCTCTCCCAGCACGTGACGGGCGGCGAAGTCCAGGGTGTAGCGTTCGAGCCGGACGAAGGATCCCCGGAGAAGGTGGATCCCGTCGGCCACCACCCGGCCCGGAATCCGGGCCTCCCGATTGACCCACGGGGAGCGGGACGGCCGCAGCCTCATGGACTCGCGTCCTCGCCCCAACCGAAGTGGAACACCGCAGTCACGGCTCAGGCGGTCCAGGACACGAAGGTCGAAGTCCACCACGTTCCAGCCGGTGAGGACGTCCGGGTCCAGTTCCCGGACTCTCCGGCAGAAAGCCCGTAGAAATCCCTCCTTCCGCCGGAAGCAGACGGCCCCTCCCGCCGATTCGCCCCCGTCCGGGTCCAGCAGCAGGACCTCCGACGTCCCGCAGCCGTGCAGAGCCACCGAAAACACGGTCTTGGCGCCGGGGTCGGTCTCGATATCCAGGGAAAGGGTCGAAAGCCGTGGTGTCCAGTTCGCCGGAGCCAGATCGGGGTTCTGGTAGACCCATCCCAGTCCGGGAACTCGGCGCCCCTCTCCGTCGATCTCCAGCGAACCGCGGATCCCGCGATTGATCAGGAACCGGGTGGCGAAGGGGATGTCCGCCTCATAGCAGGGGATGTGATGCTCGATGAGGCGATTGCGCAGAGCGGGAGTGTCGGACGGCATCCGGAGATTGACTCGCGCCAGAGGAGTTCCATCCATGGCGCGAAAGCGGGACGGGACCAGGGACCGCGCGTTCAGTTGCCGCGCCCGGGCCTGGTGCCGCGAAGCGATGTAGAAGTGGGGGATCTCCCGGTCGTCACGGACCAGAAACGGATCGCCGTTTTCCAACCGGCCGAAGAGATGCACGACGGGACGCCGGGACTCGATGCGATAGGTCGCTTGCAGAATGAACCCGCGGATGGGCATCTCGGATTTCCGAATATGACCCCATTCTAACCTTGCGCAGGGGTGTGGTGGACAGGCTCGCCGGTGGGAACGAATCGCCGGTCGCCGTGTCGACTCGAGCAGCGCCGCCGATCAGTTCCGATCCGGGGGAATCGGTTTCCGGTAGTCCTTGTTCCGATGTCGGATCAGATCACCGTCCACCATGAAGACCACGTCTTCGGCAATATTGGTGCAAAGGTCCGCAATCCGCTCCAGGTTCCGGGAGGTGGACAGCAGGTGGACCGACCGCTCCACCGTGTCGGATTCCTGTCTCATCAGCTCTTGCAGCGAGGTGAACATATCCCGGTTGATGGCGTCGATCTCGTCATCCATGCTGAGGACCGTCCGGGCCAGGTCGGTGTCCATCCGGATGAGGGCGTCCAGGCTGTCCCGCACCATCCGGCGGACGCCGGTCACCATCTGTGCGAAGTCCAGCGAAACCTTCAGCGCCGGGTGAACGGAGAGGTAGGAGGCGCGTTCGGCGATATTGACGGCCAGATCGCCCATGCGCTCCAGGTCGTTGTTGACTTTCAGCACCGTGATGATGAATCGAAGGTCTCCGGCGACCGGTTGATAGAGCGCCAGGGCCTTGAGGCAGTCCTCCTCCAGATCCACTTCCTTGAGATCGATCTGGCGGTCTCCGGAAATGACCTCTTCCGCCAAGTCGTGCCGGCGGTCGAGCAACGCCAGGATGGCGTTGTTGATGGCCTCCTCGACGATGCCTCCCAAGCCGAGGAGCTTCCGCTTCAGGTTTTCGAAGTCGCGCACCATGTGCTTGGTCATGGTTAGCCTCCCGGACCGGGACTGCCCGACGCCGGTATCGTCGGGCTACGGCCCGCCGATTCTCCTAGCCGAAACGTCCCGTCACGTACTCTTCGGTTCGCCTCTCCCGGGGACGCGTGAAGATGGTCTGGGTTGTACCGAACTCGACCAGCTTACCATTCTCGAGAAAAGCCGTATGCTGCGAGACACGGGACGCCTGCTGCATGTTGTGGGTCACGATCACGATGGAATAGCGCTCCTTGAGCTCGAACATCAGGTCCTCGATCCGGGCGGTGGAGACCGGGTCCAGCGCGGAACAGGGTTCGTCCATCAGGATGACCTCCGGTTCCATGGCCAGGGCCCGGGCGATGCAGAGCCGTTGCTGCTGGCCTCCCGAAAGGTTGATGGCGGATTCGTCCATCCGGCCCCGAACCTCTTCCCAGAGAGCCGCCTGTCTCAGTGACCGTTCGACTCGCTCGTCCAGGTCCCCGGGATAGCCGTTGATGGAAGGCCCCCAGGCCACGTTCTTATAAATGGATTTGGGGAAGGGATTGGGCTTCTGGAAGACCATTCCGGCCCGCCGCCGGACGTCGGCCGGGTCCACGTCCGGAGCGTAGATGTCCTCGCCGCGGTAGAGCACCGTGCCCTTATGGCTGGCTCCCTCGATCAGGTCGTTCATGCGGTTGAAAGCCCTGAGCAGCGTGCTCTTGCCGCAACCGGAGGGGCCGATGATGGCGGTGATCCCACGTTCCTGAACGGAGAGGGAGACGTTCCGGACGGCCGGAATCCCTCCGTAGGAGATGCTGAGATCGATGGTCTGCAGAATCGGTTTGTTCATGGCCAACAATTCAGTCTGGACTTATCTTCCCGTTTTTCTCCCCAGCCGGTGCCGGATATAGATGGCAGTCGCGTTCATCAGAAGCAAGACTACCAGCAGCACGATGATGCCGGCGGCGGCCACATAGTGGAATTCCTGCTGGGGCCGTGAAGACCAATTGAAGATCTGGATGGGAAGAGTCGTAAAAGGCGACATCGGATTCTCCGGCACGAAGGCCACGTAGGTGAGGGCTCCGATCATGATCAGGGGAGCCGTCTCGCCGATGGCGCGGGAAACGGCCAGGATGACGCCGGTGAGGATTCCAGGGAAGGCGGACGGCAGAACATGGTGCCGCACCGTCTCCCAACGAGTCGCTCCCAGGGCGTACGAGGCGTGCCGGATGGACTGGGGCACGGCCCGGATCGCCTCCCGTGCGGCAATGACGATCACCGGCAGGATCAGCAACGCCAAGGTCAGGCTGCCGGCCAGCACGCTTCGCTCAAGTGACATCATCCGCACGAAGATGACGAGTCCCAGGATGCCGAAGACGATGGAGGGGACTCCCGAAAGATTGGACAGGTTGATTTCGATCCAGCGCGCCAGCCTCCCCTTCCTTGCATACTCCTCCAGGTAGATGGCGGTCGCCACTCCCAGAGGGATGGAAAAGAGGGCGGTGAAGCTGATCACCCAGCAGGTTCCCCAGAGCGCCGACTTGATGCCGGCCCGATCGGGAAAACGGGAGGGGAACGATTGGAGGAACTCCAAGTTGAGCCAACCCACTCCCTGGCGGCTGACGTGATAAAGCAGCATCGCCAGCAGCAGGACGCCGCCCCAGGTCACCATGGCGCAGACGTGACGGAAGATGGAAGCCAGACGCCGGCGAGCGGCCAGACTCTTCACTCGTACACCTCCCGGAACCGGCGCAGGACCCGGTTGGCGACCACGTTCATGAACAAGGTGATGGCGAAAAGCAGGGCGGCGACCGCAAAGATGGTCTGGTACTCAATGGTGCCGGCCGGAGTGTCTCCGAGACTGACCTGGACGATGTAGGCCGTCATGGTCTGGATGCTCTCCGCGGGATTCAGCGTCAACTTCGGAGTCGCTCCCGCCGCCAGGGTGACCGCCATGGTTTCTCCGATGGCTCTCGAGACCGCGAGCACGAACGATGCCACCACACCCGATGTCGCCGACGGAAGGGTCACGCCCAAGGTGACTTCCAGCCGGGTGGCGCCCAGGGCATAGGCCCCATACCGGAGCGACTTGGGCACGGCCCGGAAGGCGTCGTCGCAGAGTGAGGCCACCATGGGCAGCACCATGATGCCCACGACGATGGAGGCGCTCGCTGCGTTGAAGATGCGGATCTGGTCGAACAACGTCTGTAGAACCGGCGTGACGAACGTCAGGGCAAAGTACCCGTACACGACAGTGGGGATGCCGGCGAGGATTTCCAAAACCGGCTTGACCACCTCCCGGATCCGGTCCGAAGCGTATTCAGACAGATAAATGCCCGTGGCCAAGCCGACCGGAAGAGCGACCAGGGAAGAGCCGATCACGATGAGCAGGGTTCCGGAGAGCAAGGGCAGGACGCCGAAGGAGCGGGGTTCCAGCAGCGGCGTCCAGCGGGTGCCGAACAGGAAATCCAGGATGGGGACTTCGCGAAAGAAGAGGGCCGATTCCGTCAGCAGAACCAGGATGATGGCCACGGTCGTGGCCACCGAGACGCAGGCGCAACCCAGCAGGAGCCAACCGATGAGCTTCTCGCGAACCTTCCCTTTCTTCCGGAGTTGGAGTGTCATTTCTGAGGTGAATTGTGCGGAGGAACTTTAGTTGGCGGCTAGCTGCCCACCTGGAACAGATCCAGTAATGAGACGCCTGCAGCATGCCCGCCGCCGTAGACCGTTCCCGTGATGCCGTTGGTGAAGCGGTGCAATGCCAACTCGTAGATTTCTGGCGGCAGCGCCACGTAACCCACTTCCTGAACCAGATTGGGAGCCTCCCGGAGGTAGAATTCCACGAACGCCACGACCTCCTCCCGGCGGGCCTGGTCGTTGACGTAGATGAAAACGGGCCTGGAGAGTGGCTTGTACGTGTTCTGGTTGATGGTCTCGTGCGTCGGATAAACGGGTCCGTCGCCCCCGTCGACGGGGATCAGTTTCAGGCGCGAGGCATTTTCGGCGTAATAGGCGAACCCGAAAAAGCCCAGAGCGTCCGGATCTCCCGAGATGCCTTGAACCAGGACGTTGTCATCCTCGCTGGCAGTGAAGTCGGGACGGCAGACTTGGGACTTGCCGTTGACCGCCTCGGTGAAGTAATCGAAGGTCCCCGAATCGGGTCCGGGCCCGTACAAGTTGAGTTTCCTGTCGGGCCATTCCGCACGGATGTCGCTCCATTTGTTCACCATGCTCCCGGGCTGCCAGATCTTTCTCAACTCCTCCACGGTCAAATGGTCCAGGAAATCGTTTTCGGGATTGGCGACGACGGAAATCCCGTCGAAGGCCACGGGCAGTTCGATGAACTGGACCGAGTTCGCCTTGGCGGCCTCCTCCTCGATGGGTTTGATGGGACGGGAGGCGTCGTTGATGTCGGTTTCACCGGCACTGAACTTCTTGAATCCTCCGCCCGTCCCGGAAATCCCCACCGTGACCTGGACCCTGCCATGGACCTTCAGAAATTCCTCGGCGACGGCCTCGGTGATGGGAAATACCGTGCTGGAACCATCGACCCTGACTCGGCCGCGCATCCCGCCTGAATCGTCGCCACCGCCGCAAGAGGTCAGGAGAAACCCCGAAAGACACAGCCAGCGCATCATTTTCGTCATCGATCCGGTTTCCTCATCTGGTTGCAGATATTAGAAATTCAGTTGGAGCCGCGTGACCACGGCGTGGGTGGTGCCGACCTCGTACAGGTCGCCGTGGACATAGTTGAACATGACCCGGGCCACCGGATTCAGGTACCAATTCACGGCCGCCGTAACGTTGTTGAGGCGGCCTCCCTGGATGGCGCGGTCGGTCAGGTCGAGCCTGGAATACCGGAGCGCCAGCTCCCAGGCCCCAGGTCCCTCTCCCGGCGCGAAATTCTTTCGGGGCCGCAGCCGGTCGAAGAACCCCGAGGAAGCCTTGTAGTTCCGCTGCTCGCCGGTCAGGAAGACGCTGGCATAGACATAGAAGCCCCCGAAAACCGGGTCTCCGGCGATTCGCGACCGGGCCGCCGAGTGGGTGTATTCGGACTGGACCGAAAAGGGTCCGCTCACCACGGCGCCCTCCAGGACCAGCATTTGAACCCGATCGGCCGCAAAGGAACGAGTGTCCACGTAACGGTCGGTCAGGTGGAGTTCCGGGCGCTGCCGCCAACGCAGGACGCCGTCGCTGGGCCGTCTCAAACTGTAGCTGACACCCAGGTGCGCCAGCCGGTCCTTCTGCTTGTCGAGGGCCGGTACACCCGTCAGGCGAAAGGTGCTGCCGACTCCGTTTCCCAGGCTGGTGCCGCCGTTGTCCGTATCCCGGAAGACGCCGGCGGCCCAGGTCAATCGCTGGCCCAATTGGGAGTTGTAGAAGGTCAGTCCCACATTCCTGGAGTAGGAGAAGACGTTGGCCACCGATCGCTCCACGAACGTCATGTAGTTACTGCTGGTGAGTTCCTCCAGGCTGAATGGTTCCTTGTAGTGGCCGACCTTGACGTTCCCGAATCCGGGGATCGACTTGAAGGCGACGAATACGTCTTTCAGCGCCGTCGACCCTCCGGCGAAGTCGAACTGGCTCTTGAAGCTCAAGTTACCGTACAGGTCGCCCGACATGTATAGGCGCGTCCTGCGGAATTCACTGCCGCTGGTTTGGTCTCCGATGGCGTCCCTCACGGCTTGATCCTCGTTGATCCACATCCAGTCGGCCTGGATTCGTCCGCCGATCTTGAGACTCACACGCTTGTCCGGAGTTTCGAGCCGGACTCCATCCTTCCAGTAGGGCCGGAGGGAGTCCGGGTCCTGAGGTCGGTCTGCCGATTCCTTTTTTCCAGGCTCGTCCTGCTGCGCCCGGGGGCCTTTCTCCTGGACAGTCGACGACAGCCCGGCGGTCAGGAAGGCGCCACCAGGTTGCAGCAGAAGCGAGCTGAGGATGAGCAGACCTGTGCGCTTCACGGGGCTCCCGTTTCAGTTTCCGCACTCGGAGGATACGAAAGGAATATGAAGAAAAAATGAAGAAGGCATAAAAAAACCGATACCTCCAACCTTGTCGAATGTCCGATCTTGAGAGTTTCCCGCGCCTGGTCGGCAGGGCGCCTCACCGGGCTCGGCGCCGTCCAGGGCTTTCACCGCCGACGCGCACGCCATTTATTTCGATCAGCCGGATCGCTTGGCGTACACAGGTGGAGATTATACTTGCGAAGCTGATGGCTGCAAGGCTCCGCCGGAAATATCCTCGGCAGCGCGCGGCTTCGCCAACTGGTCGAATTCCGCCTTGAATCCCGCGGTCCGGTGTGGGTTTTCAGTCGAAACAGTAGAGGGCGCTGACGGTGCGTAAATAGATCTTGCCGTCAACCAGCGCCGGCGTGGCGTAGGCATCCTCACCCATTCGATTTACGGCCAGCACCTCCCATTCCGGTCCGGCCTTCAGGACCGGGACGTCGCCGTTCTCTCCGAGCAGGTAGACCTTGCCGTCGCCTCCGACCGGAGACGCGAAATACCGGCTCATGGCCTCCGTCAGCCTGGCCAGCTTCAGGACGGCTCCGGTGTCCGGATCGAGAGCAGTGACGATGCCTCCGTCCTTGATCAGGTAGATGACGCCGTCGTAAAGGAGAGGGGAGGGCACGTTGGGCAGGCTCTTGTGGTATTGCCACCCCCGGGCGGTCCCGGTCACGTCGCCCGTTCCTCCGAGGCGAATCCGCTGAATGGAGTTGACCGATGCCCGGCGCATACGAAACAGCTCCCAGTCCCGTTCTCCCAGGTAGCCGTCCAGATCAAGATCCATGTTGCGCCAAGACGTGGAGAAGTTGGGCGAAATCGCTCCCTCGGCTTCTTCCTCGGAGAGTTTCCGGTCGCCGTTGCCATCGTGTTTCTTCAGGGCTTCGTCAAAGGGGATCACGTCCTCCTGATTGCCCGGGTCGGCGGCGCCCGCCCACCCCAGGACGTAGGCGAAGTCTCCGTCCATGACCGGCGTCGGTTTCATCTGCCACGTCAGTCCTCGGCTCCACCAGATCTTCTCGCCCGTGGCCGCCGAATAGGCGACCAGTTGAAATGACCCCGGAACCAGGACCTGGAGCTCTCCGCCGTCAGGCCGGTAGAGGACCGGCGTCGAGAAGCCGCGTCTCATCAAGGGACGCTCATTTCGCCAGGCGATCCGTCCCGTCTCCTTGTCCACCGCCACCATGAACGATCCGGATTCACCGTCGCAGACCTGAACGACATGGTTGCCGGCGAGAATCGGAGAGGCGGCGATCCCGAAAGGAGTATTGTACGGCCCCAGCGAAACCCGCCAGAGTTCGTTTCCCCGTGCGTCGTAGGCGAGAAGGCCCAGATCCTGGAAAAAGACGTAGACGTTGCTTCCGTCCGTCACCGGACTGGGAGAGGCGGGGGAGTTGTCCCGGTGGAGCTTGCCCTCTCTGTTTCTGGCGACGTTCCGGGTCCACTGGATTTCTCCTGTTTTCCGATCCAGAGCAGTCGTGGAGAGGATTTCTCCTTGGAAGCCGGTCACGAAAATGCTCTCCCGGGAAAAGACGGGAGAGGAATGGCCCGGAGGAAGGGAAGTTTTCCAGTGGACATTTTCCTGGGGGCCGAAACGATGCGGCAGATCCCGGGTGGTGGAGACACCCGACCCGTTGGGACCCCGAAACTGCGTCCAGTCTCCGGCCTCCGAGACCTGCATCAGGAGGGCCAGCAGGGGGAACATCGCCAAGCGGGACCGGAGCCCGATGCAGGTGGGACGCCGTCGGGAAAAGCAAGAACGCGTTAGGGGTCTCATCCTCAATGTCTCTCCTGCCGACGGGGTTTGCGGCCTGTTGGAGTCGTGACGGAGACTATCGTCCATGGACGCTTGGAGACTAGGCTGAAACCGGGACTGAGTCAAACTCCGGACGGTTGTTCTTGGGGTGGACTTTCCGCGCTGGTGATCCATACTAAAGTCGATTTGCAGAGAAACGAGGGGAGGGCATGATGGCCGAAAGCAGCAATGGACCGGGTTCGGTCAAAGAGATGATTCTGGTGCCGGGAGTGATCACCTTGGCCGTGACCATCCTGCGCCTGACCGGAGAGCTCAACGGTTGGTCTCCGGTGTTGTTCAATTCCGAAGCGGGCGGCGGCGGTGCCATTGTGGGGATCGCCTGGCTGGTGCCGGTCTTCGGGATCCACTTCGCCTTGAAGCTGGTCAGGTCGGGCAGTGCTCCCGCCTCCGCGGGCCGGGTGCTCGCCTATTCGGCGGCGGGGCTGGCGGCGGCTGTGGCCATCATTATCGGGGGCAGCTGGCTCGTGGGCGAGAACTACCCGGTTGCCATGCTGGTTCCGGCCGTCGGCGGAATCGCCGGAATGTCCATCGCCTGCCGGGGCTGGTGCGCATTGGGCAGGGTCCTGTTCTACTACGCCCTCGCGGCCCGGATTCCGGTGATCCTCATCACGCTGCCGGCGGTTCTGGGCAACTGGGGCACCCACTACGACGCCGCGCCTCCGGGGTTTCCGGAGATGAGCGCCATGGGGAAGTTTTTCTGGTCGGGCGTGGTTCCCCAAATGACCGTCTGGGTGGGCTACACCATGATCGTGGGAGCTCTGTTCGGAGGAATCGCCCTCGTGGTGGCGGGCAGGAGAAGATCGGCATAGGGACGCCGGAGAGATCGCATGACGAAGGCCAGGATTGGCCGGTTCGATGATTTGGTCCGGCTCTCGACCGGACCGCTGGTACCCGTCGTCCATCGTCTGCGCGCAGTGATCCTGGAGATTCATCCGGATGCCTGCGAAGTGGTGCGCCTGGGCGACCGGGCCGCGACTTACGGTTGCGGGCCCCGGAAAATGATCGACGGGTACGCATACATCATGCCGTTCAAGTCCTGGGTCAATCTCGGCTTCTACCGGGGCACGAGCCTGGCGGACCCGGAGAAGCTGCTGGAAGGGACCGGCGTCAGGATGCGCCATGTCAAGATGCGGACGGTTGAAGACGTCGAACGGCCCGGCGTCCGGGGGCTGATCCGGGATGCCTGTGCCGAGCGCGGGGCCGCGCTCGGAATCAGTCGAGCGGAAAGGTAACGGCGCCGTCCGAGGGTGAGGAGACCGTACGGGCGTACTTGGCCAGGACGCCGGTCCTGGACCGCTCCGCGGGGGGCTTCCAGTTCCGGAGGCGGCCCCGGATCTCCTCGTCGCTCAAGTCCACGTTCATCACCCGTGCCTCGATGTCCAGCGTGATGATGTCGCCATCCCGCAAGGCGGCCAGGGGTCCGCCGACGGCCGCTTCGGGAGCCACGTGCCCCACCACGAAGCCCCGGGTGGCGCCCGAAAAGCGCCCGTCCGTGATCAGAGCCACCTTGTCGCCCAGGCCGGAACCCTGCACGGCTCCGGTGACCTGCAGGAGTTCTCGCATGCCCGGTCCGCCCACGGGGCCTTCGTTGCGGATCACAATGACGTCTCCCGCCTTGATCCGGCCTTGCTTAATGGCGGCGAACGCCGGTTCCTCCCGGTCGAAGACCCGGGCCGGACCCGTGTGACCGTCCCGGTCGACGCCGGAGATCTTCAGCACGCACCCTTCGGGAGCCAGGTTTCCCCGCAGGATGATGAGGCCCCCCGTCTTCTTGATGGGGTCGGACAGGGGCCGGATGACCTCTTGTCCCTCCGGCGCCCGGCCGCGGGGGGGGGGGGGGGGCGGGGGGCGGGCGGGGGGGGGGGGGGGGGGGGGGGGGGG
>JAPPLF010000010.1 GCA_028874215.1 Acidobacteriota bacterium | reverse complement strand
GGGTCGCTCCCTTCCACCTCCGCTTTCCCCGTGCGGGCGCGCCGAAGCCGGGAATATGTCCGTAACTGACTGAAAGGACAAGAGATCGGGGAAATCGGAGGTGTGAGTAAAAAGGCGTCCGGGATGGAACACGGGTCCATTGTCTCACTCACACTCCCGGATCGACACCGAACCCCACTTTTCAGCGGTCTATTTCGAGCTCCCGGACACCAGCTCGAACGCCAGATCCCGAAGCCTGCCGGGAGGACCACCACGGCGGCTCATCGCCGCCGACCGGACACCAGTTGCCGACTCCCGCCGGCCAGATAGCTCGCCCAATCCTCCATGAGCACGCGTCGGCGCTCGAACAGGTCCGTGCGCCGGTACGCTGCTTCGACCTTGTTCTTCACCACATGCGCCAGCGCCGCCTCGACCACCTCGCGCGGATGATCCGTCTCCTCCGCCGCCCAGTCCCGGAAACTCGACCGGAACCCGTGCGGCACGGCCGGGATCCCGTTCCGGCGGAGCAGATGGCGCAGCGCCCCCTCGGCGAGCGGCTTTCCGCCCCTTCGGGTGAAGACCAGCCGGGCGGTTCCACCATCCATCGTTTGTGTTTCGGCCAGAATCTCCTTCGCCCGGCCACACAGCGGCACCCGGTGCTCCCGTTTGGACTTCATGCGCGTTCCGGGAACCGTCCACGTCCTTTGCGCCGGATCGATCTCCGACCACTCGGCCCACCGCACCTCGCCCCACCTCGCCGCCGTGAGCACCAGAAACTCGAAGGCCAGCATGGACACGGGCGCCGCGTTCGAGGCCCGCACCCTCCTGACCGCCGCCGCCACCTCCCGATGCGGTAAGGCCCGCATGTGCCGCACCATGGCGTCCTGTGTTCCGAGAACCGACCCGACGCGGTCGCAGGGGTTGTCGATCCTGAATTCCATCGCCACGGCCCACTCCAGGACCGCGCGGATGCGCTGGCGCAGCTTCCGGGCGGTGGGCGGCTTCTCGTGCCAGATCGGAGCCAGAATCCCGATCACGTCCGCGCTCGTCACCTCCGAGACCGGCAGCCTCCCGATGTGAGGAAAGGCGTAGCGCCCCAGGCTCACCATCCAGTCCTGAGCCACCCTCGGATTGCGCCAGCCGGGCCGCTTCTGCTCCACCACCCGCTTGACGGCTTCGGCAAAGGTCGGCATGTTCCAGACGCGGCGTCTCTCGGCCAGCGGATCTCCCCCCTCGCGGGCCAGCTTACGGTTGGCCCGCGCCTTCTCGCGGGCTTCGGCGAGCGTGACCAGCGCCACGCTGCCGAGTCCGAAGTCGCGGCGCCGTCCCCGGATGACGAGGCGTTGGACCCAGCTCCGGGCTCCGCTCGGCTGGACGAAGAGGTACAGGCCGTTGCCGTCGCAGTGTCTGCCCGGCGGGGCGGAGCGCACGAATGCGGCGGAGAGCGCCTTGTGAGGATGGCGCCCCTTCGGCTTGGTTCTCCGGACTGGATCGGTCGTGTTCCTTACTTCAATCATTACCACATAATACAGCGGATGGAGCTGGAAATCAAGGGACGTCTCGGGCAAGAGAAACGGGTCCAGATTAGATCTAACTCGCAGTAATGACACCACTTAATAGATAATCCGGGACGTCTTGGGATATCGTTGGAATCTGTGTGGATGTATCCGCAGGGAATACAGCGCTCCGCCCAGTTGGGGGATGGGGTTCCGGCGGCGTCGATATCGACCTTGCCGCCGATAGGCCTCCAGCAGTTGCGCCACCTTCGCCGCCGGCCCCACGGCCAGCCCGTCCGTCAGAAAACGCAGACGCCGGCGAAATCCGCCGGGGCGGGCAAATCCCCTTCGCTCCTCCTGACGGAGGATCCAGTCGGGGATGGCGGCCTGGTTCTCCCGGGTGGGAATCGCGCCTCGATGGTACAGCCGCACTCGGTAACTGCGGTACACGTCCTCTCCGGGATCCGCAGAAAACAGCTCGTCCAGTGGAATCAGCTCTTGATCCTGGCCATTGAGCCGCCAGCAGGCCGAGCCCCACATCCACTGCCCGGGCCGCTGGACCAGTCCGGCTCGGACCGGATTGAGCTCCACGTAGAGTATGGCGTCCTGGACGGCCTGTTCATCGAGCAGTTCGGAGCTCTTGAAACGATCGCCCCAGAGATGACCTCGCCGCTCATGCGTGTCGTTGAACCACCGGGCATACTGTCCGTCCAGGTCGGCCATCAGTCTCGACAGGTCGAACAGACGCCGATTGAAGGACTCCCATTGGGCGTCGGTCCAATCGCCAGTGAACTCTTCCACCCGGTGTCCATAGAGCTGCCCGGCATGGTCCTCCAGCTCCTTAGGGGACAGGGAGCGGAATTTCTCGAAATGGACGACGAGGTGGAAGTGATTGTCCATGATCTGGTAGGCGGCCAGGCGACAGCGGTAGACGTTCACGTAGAACAACATCATGTGCAGGAGTTTGAGACGGGCCTGGCGATTCCTGAAGGGGAACCAGCCGGGCCGGCCGACGACTCGATTGGTGACGTGATAGAAGGCGGCTTCCGAGCTCTTGTGTCGGGCAGTTCGGGCCATGGTCGTTGTCCTCCGGGTTTCGGGATCGGACTCCCAGTGGAGGCGATTCGCGCCCCTGCTGACAACAACGATCCAGAACCGGGAAGGACGAAGGAAACTCCGTCCGTCTGTCCGTCGGGAAAACAAACTGTCCCCTCGTTCCGCGGAAAACAGACTGTCCCCTCGTTCCCCCTCTTTCTTTCCGGAAGCAGCACGTCAGTGTGGCGCAGGTGGCCTTGCCTTCGCCCGACGGACGAATTGGGCCGCTACTCGCGTTCCACCCTCACAAGTCAGTTCCAGGTGTTTACTTGATGGCGAAGGCCTGGGGGGTGATCCGGTACTTGTGTGAAATGCGGTCGATTTTGATCTCCCAGTGCCCCGCGAAACCGTTGCGGGGTGCGAATCCGGCGCCCGAGTCCGCGCCGGTGGCGGCAGACTCGTTGAGGGTGATCCGGTAGTGATGCGGGAGGGTCAACCCGTCGACTTCCTTGAATTCCGAAAAGGTCTCCATCAATTGGATCCGCGTGTTGTCCGCGGGCCCGTCGGCGGCGCCAAAACCGGGTCCTTGTTGTGCGATCATCGAACCCCGCCCCACGCCGGCAGGAATGGTCAGGCGGTAGCTGCTGGCCACGTGGCGGTAGGTTTCAGGCTCGAAGTAGAGCCGGATTCTGTATTCCACTCCCTTCTTGGGCCGATACTCCAGCTCATGAAGCTTCCTGCCCTCGAACTTCTTGAGTCCCCGGTAGCGGACCTTGGCCCGCCTCTTGTCGAGATCCAGCAGAGCCCAGTCGGTGGTGAGGACACCTCCGTAGAGACCCTCCTGCGCCAATCGGGGGAAGTGGATCCAGAGGGCGGTACCCAACTGGGACCGGATGCCCGGAGTGATGTAGGCGATGTCCAACTTGTCCCCGTTGCGGATGATGGTCTCCTTGGGATACTGGATATGGCCGAAACCGAAACTGGTCCGAAGTTTATCTCCCTCAGCCAGAATCATGGCCGGACCGCCCAGCTTGCCCAGGCCGCCGACGCGGATGTCCAATGTCCCCAATCCCTGTGCGACCCGATTCTTCCGCACGGGGTTCTCGCCGATGGACGTTCGATGCCGGGCGATCAGTTCGTCCGTCGCTAATTTCTTGGCCGTTCCGTCCACTCCCGCGAGCGGAAACAACAGGATGGAAAGAGCAATCCGGAATCCCCACTTACGCATGATTCACCTCCTTGTCATTCGGCCATCATCCACAATGGATGGGCGCTGAGCCGGAAGGGTTCATGTCGAAGCTTCGGCGAGCGGCGTGACATTCGAGCCGCTGGCGGGTACGAAGTCGAAAAACACGGCTTGCGTCAGCCTCGGTTGAATCGAATCAGGAGGTCAGCGAGACGCGGATGGCCTTGCCTTCGTCGGCCAGGGCGAAGGCCTCGTTGATCTCCGTCAGGGGGAATGTATGAGAGATGATCTTCTCGAACGGATAGGCATGTCCCCGGCGGGCCAGAAAATCCAGGGCCCGGGGGAGCACCCACGGAGCATAGGCAATGACTCCGCGGATGGTGTGCCCGGACCGGACACTGATGGCCGGGTCCAGGGCGGCGGTCCTTCCCGGCGCGACGTTTCCCACCCAGAGATAGCGGCCGAACTGGCGGAGCAGGTGCACGCCTTCCTCCACCGGCAGGGGGGATCCGGCGAACTCGGCCACCACGTCGGCGCCCTGGCCCCGAGTCAGGTCCATGATCATCTCTCGACGGTTCTTCCGGTTCACGGATTCGATGTTGACCGTAAGGTCGGCGCCGAAGGAGCGGGCCAGCTCCAGCCGGCTCTCCAGCCGGTCGAAGACGACGACCTGGCCGGCCCCCATCTCCTTGGCCAGGGAGCAGGCGTACAGTCCCAGTCCGCCCGCGCCCTGGACGACGATGGTGTCGCCCAGGCGGACCCCGATCTGTTCCAGTCCGTAGAGCACCTGGCAGAGGGCGCAATTGACCGGAGAGACCTCGGAGTTGCTCAATCCGGGAGGGACCTTGCAGACCGTTTGTCCCCGGCGCAGGTAGTAATACTCGCCGTAGGCTCCCCTGAAGTGAGGGGCCTCGGCGGCATCCTGGAACCAATGGTCGGACCGGTTGGGGCAGGCGGGCGATCCGTCCATGCATGCCGCGCAGTTTCCGCAGGGAAGGAAGTAGGTGTAGGCGATCCTGTCGCCCTCCTGGAGCCGTTGCCCCAACACGTCGGTTTTCACCCGGCGCCCGAGGCGAAAGACATCTCCCACCATTTCATGTCCCGGGACGAAGCCCTCCCCCTGGGTGAACTCGGGACCATGCCCGTGCCAGATGTGCAGGTCCGACCCGCAGATGTTGGAGCGGCGCACTCGGACCAGAATGTCGTCGGGACCCACGTCGGGAAGAGGGAATTCCCGGAAAACCATCTCCTTTCGGGGGCCCAGCGAAACGGCGGCGATTCCTTGCATCGGTCCTGATCCCTGCGCGCGGCTACGGGATGGCGAAGGCCTTTGGTGCGATCTGACGATCGTGCGACATGCGTTCGAGCTTCATCGCCCAATGGCCCACGAATCCGGTGTTGGCGTCGACGTTGAGACTGATCTGGTAGTGATGCGGCAGGGTCAGGCCGTCGACCTGCTTGAACTCCGAGAACCTCTCCGTCAGTTCCACGGTGCTGCGGGTGGTGGGGTCGTCTCCGGCTCCCGGGCCTCCGATCTGCCCCAACAGGCTGCGTTGGCCGTCGGACACGGTCCGGCTTCCAGGAGAAATTCCTCCCCCGGCGCCCACCGGGGCCCCGCCTCCACTGGAAATGTTGGTCAGGCCGCGCATGGCGCTACGGGGAACGACGATCCGATACTTGCTGGCCACGTGGCGGTAGGTCTCCGGTTCGAAGTAGAGACGGACCCGGTAGCGGACCTTTTTCCTGGGCTTGTAATCGACTTCGTGAAGCCGCCGGCCCTCGAATGTCTTGAGTCCCCGGTAGCGGATCTTGGCCCGCTTGTTCTTCAGGTTGAGCAGGGCCCAGTCGGTGGATAGGACGCCCGCGTAGAGTCCTTCCTGCACCAGCCGGGGAAAGTTCTCCCAGATGACCGTTCCCAGTTGGGATCGGACACCGGGAGTGATGTAGGCGATATCCAGTTGGTCGCCGTTTCGGATCAGGGTTTCCTTAGGGTATTGGACATGGTTGAAGATCAGCGCGGTCCGAAGCTTGTCTCCCTCCGCCAAAAACATGGCCCGGCCGTTCAGATTGCCCTGGCCACCCACTCGGATGTCCATGGTGCCCGAACCCTGGGCAACCCGATTCTTCCGGGCGGTGTTCTCGCCGATGGCTTGTAAATGGAGGGCGATCAGCTCCTCCTTCTTCAATTTCTTGGCCGCTGCATCCACAGCCGCGAACGGCGGCAACAGGGCGAAGATAGCGATCCGGAATCCCCAATTTCGCATGATTTACCTCGTGCTCATACGGCCGTTACCCAATCCGGATTTCCTGAAACTTCGGTCTTCCTTGAATCGACACCCAACGACTACTTGATGGCAAAGGCTCGAGCGGCAATCCGCATATCGTGCATCACGCGATCGAACTTGATCTCCCAATGTCCCACGAAACCGCCGATCGCAGAGGCGTTCAGGGCAATCCTGTACTGATGTGGCAGGGTCAACCCATCGACTTCCTTGAAGTCCGAAAAGGTCTCCGTCAAGCTGATGCGGATCTTGTCTGCGGGCCCGGAACCGGCTCCAAACGCACCTCCACGAATGTCTACGATTCCCCGCCCCATGCCGGCCGGCAAAGTCAACCGGTATCTGCTCGCCACATGACGATAGGTCTCCGGTTCGAAGTAGATCCGAATCCGGTAGTCAACGCCGTTCTTCGGCCGGTACTCCAACCTGTGAAGTCTCCGGCCCTCGAACTTCTTGAGTCCCTGGTACCGGACCCTGGCGTGTCTTTTTCCCAGGTCCATTAGCGCCCAGTCGGTGGAGAGGACCCCCCCGTAGAGCCCTTCTTGGGCCAGGCGGGGGAAGAAGTCCCAAAGCGTGCTCCCCAGTCGGGACCGTTCGCCTGGACTGACGTAGGGAATGTCCAGCTCCTCCCCGTTGCGGATGAGGGTCTCCCCCACGTATTGCGGATGGCCGAACTTGATTTCGGTCCGGAGTTTGTTTCCCTCTGCCAGGAGCATGGCCGGACCGACCATCTTGGCCCTGTTTCCCACCCGGATGTCCAGGGTTCCCAAGCCCTGAGCGACACGATTCTTCCGGGCCGGATTCTCACCGACGGCTTTCAGGTGGAGAGCGACAAGCTCATCGGCCTTCATCTTCTTGGCTGATACAAACGGAGTCGCCAAGAGAAGCGCGCCAGCGGCGAACGCACCGAAGATTCTCCACGGTCGTGTAAATTTCCCTCTCTCCGATGGATGGAGGTTCCAGTTCATCATTCCCCGTCCCAAATTCAGCCGTCGACTTTGCCGTGAAGTTGCAGGCGCCTACTTGATGGCGAAGGCCCTGGCGGCGATCTTACGATTGTGCGACATACGCTCGATCTTGATCTCCCAGTGTCCGACGAAACCGGATTGGGCGTCGACGTTGAGGGTGATCCGGTAAAGATGCGGCAAGGTCAGCCCATCGACCTGCTTGAAGTCCGAGAAGGTCTCGAACAGGTTGATCCGGTTCTGGTTCGACGGCCCGTCGGCGGGACCCGGACGAGTATTGTACTGTGGTCCCGAGAATCCTCCGCCTCCCGGAGCCGTAGCACCTCCCGCGCCGCCGCCTCCACCAGTGCGGCCGTCGCCTGCAATGTCCACCAATCCTCGCCCCATTCCACCCGGCACCGAGAGCCGGTAGCTGCTGGCAACGTGGCGGAAGGTCTCAGGTTCGAAGTAGAGGCGGATGCGGTAGTCCACCCCCTTCCTGGGCTTGTACTCCAGTTCGTGCAGCTCTTTCCCTTCGAACTTTTTGAGTCCCCGGTAGCGGACCTTGGCCCGCTTCTTCTTCAGGTTCAGCAGCGCCCAGTCGGTGGAGAGGACTCCTCCGTAGAGTCCCTCCTGAGCCAGCCGGGGAAAGTTGTCCCAGAGGGCCGTCCCCAGTTGAGAGCGGACGCCCGGGCTGATGTAGGCGACGTCCACCTTGTCCCCATTGCGGATCAGGGTCTCCTGGGGGTATTGGGTATGCCCGAAATTGAAGCTGGTCCGGATCTTGTCCGCCTCCGCCAACACCATGGCGGGCCCGCCCAGCTTGCCCTGGCCTCCGACCCGGATGTCCATGGTGCCCAATCCCTGGGCCACCCGGTTCTTCCAGACCAGGTTCTCGCCGATGGACTTCAGATGGAGGGCGACCAGTTGGTCCGCCTTCATCTTCCTGGCCGGCAGATCCACCGCCGTGAGGAGAAACGCCGCGACGGCGCAAATGATCAGGCACGTTGATTTCTTCATGGTTTATCCCCTTATTGAAGGACCCCCGTTCTCGATGCAGCAAGGACTATTGCCCAAGAACGAACGGGCAAAAAAATGCATGAACTGAATGTCATATTCGCTTAGTCGATCCGGCGGGGTCAAGTCTCCGGTGGCTCAGGGCGGGGAGTTCCCGGCGAATGGTCTCCTGACGCCGGGCATCCAGCCGGGCCAGGATCACACCTTCGCCGTCGGGAGCCACGGCCAGGGAAACTCCCCAGGGATCGATGATGGCGGAACGTCCGCAGGTGGCGAATGCAGGCGTGTGCCGGCCGCACTGATTGGGCGCGATGACGTAGGCCTGATTCTCGATGGCGCGGCTGCGCAAAAGGACCTCCCAGTGATCCCGCCCCGTCGGCAGCGAGAAGGCCGACGGGACCAGCAGGATCCGGCAGCCCCGGACAACGAGACTCCGATACAGTTCCGGGAAGCGCAGATCGTAGCAGATGGAAAGGCCCAGGCGGCCATGGTCCGTTTCGGCGGAGACGACGTCGCGGCCGGGAGCCACCCAACTCGACTCCTGGTAGGACACCCTTCCAGGCAGGTCCACGTCGAAGAGGTGGATCTTGCGGTAACGGGCCAGGAGGGATCCCGAGCTGTCGAAAAGAAGACTGGTGTTATAGACCCGGTCCCGGCCCTCGGCGCGCTCGCAGAGGCTGCCTGCCAACAAAGTGATCCGGAAACGGCGCGCCAGATCACCCATCCTTCGGCTGGTGGGACCCGGGACCGGCTCGGCGGCGCGGATCACCTGTTCCTTGCGGCCCAGGCAGTTGAAGAGTTCCGGCAACGCCACCAGCCGGGCGCCCCGCTCGGCAGCTTCCCGGACCAGCCGCTCGGCGGTCTCCAGATTGCGCTCCTTGTCCTCTCCCGAGGTCATCTGGACCGCCGCTGCCCAATAGGTGTCGCCCATGCCGCCCCCGTTCCGAGACTGGTATGATTCTACAGGTTTGGCGCCAGCCTGCGCCGACCGCGGCTTCGTACATGCTCCGAATCCGAGTCTAGAGAGTTCGGTCTATGGATCCCGAAAGACTTGAAATCAACCGTTGCGAGCCAGCACGATCCGGAAGCGGACCGCTTTTCCCGGCGGTGCTCTTCCTGCTGTCAGTGTTCTCCATTCCACTGGCCGCGACTCCGCTGGAGTTGGAAGAGGACCAGGGGCTGACCGGCTTCGGCTTGGCGTTGCGGCGTCTCCCGCCCACGGGTTCTCTGCTTTACATCACGGCCCACCCCGACGACGAAAACAACGCCGTCCTGGCCAAGGTGAGCCGGGGGCTCGGGATCCGCACCGCGCTTCTGAGCCTGACCCGGGGAGACGGAGGACAGAACGAGATCGGTCCGGAACTGTTCGAAGCTCTGGGAGTGCTCAGGACCCAGGAACTCATGCGGGTGCATCGTTTCGACGGCGCTCGCCTGTACTTCACCCGGGCCTATGAGTTCGGCTACTCCTTCAGCGTCGAGGAAACCTTGCAACGCTGGGGCGAGGAAGTGCTGCGGGACGTGGTCCGGGTGATCCGGGAGTTCCGGCCGGACGTGATCTTGACCCTCAACCCCCATGGCGCGGGTGGGGGACAACATCACCAGGCGTCGGGGCGCCTGGCGGCGCAGGCCGTCGAGTTGGCCTCGGACGCCTCTCGTTTCCCGGAACAGCTTGAGGAAGGCCTTCGGACCTGGCAGCCATCCCGCCTGTATCAGGCGCCGGGTGTGGGGTGGGCTTGGGGTGATGGAAGTTCCGCATCGAGCCGGACGGCCGCCATCGAAGTGGGCGAATATGATCCGCTGCTGGGAGAATCGTACGCCGAGTTTGGAGCCCGGGCCCGGAGCAGCCATCGCTGCCAAGGGATGAACGTCCTGCCCGAGCCAGGATCGCGTACGGCTTACTTCCGTCTGATCGAGGGCGATACGGATCTGGGTGACGGAACCGGCTTCTTCGACGGCCTCGATATCTCATTGATGAGAGTGGCCCGGCATGATCGGGAGTTGGCCGGCGGCCTGGAGAAACTCCAACGTCTGATCGGGCAGATCCGGGACGACTACGCCGAGTCTCATCTCGATCAGGCGGCTGCGGGAGTCATGCAGGGCTTGGCGCTGGTCCGGGAATTGGCAGCCCGGACCGGCAATGCCGAGGCTCGATTTCTGCTTCGAGCCAAGGAGCAGGACTTTCTTGCGGCCGCCCGCCGGGGGCACTTCATCTACCTGGACGCGCTGGTCCGCCAGAGCCGGGACGGACGCGTCAATCCGGGAGAAGAACTGCTGGTCCAGGTCCGCTTTCTGAGCCGTTCCGGGCGTCCGGCACGCCTGCGCTCGGTTCAGTTGTCGGGCGCTGGAGATTGGAACGTCCGGAGCCTGGGAAGATCCGGTCCCATCAGCGAGTTCCGGGCCACGGTCCCGGCCGAGGCCGGCTACACGCAGCCGTACTGGTTTCGGCCCGATTCGAAAATCGATCTTTTTTCGGTCCGCGAAGGTTTCAGCGGCGTCGAGGCGGTGAGTCCATCAGCCTTGAAAGCCCAGGTCACGTATGTCTCGGACGGTGTCGAAGCCAGCGCCGAGGTTCCGGTCCGGTACCGCTGGTTCGACCCGGTGATCGGCGGCGAGCGGCGGCGGGAACTCCAGGTGGTCCCGGATGTGACTCTCGAGTTGGAGCCGGAGGTCCGGATCTTCGTTCCGGGCGCCACGCAAGGGAAGATCTTTCACGTCCGCGTGGAGAACGAGAGTCCCGGGAGTCTCGATACGGTCGTGGAGTTGCTGGCTCCGGCGGGCTGGCGGGTGCAACCCCGGACTCGCGATCTGTCGTTCCGGCGGGAGGGGGAGACCGCCACCGTCAAATTTGAAGTGGAGCCGCCGCAACATCTCGAACCGGGCAGCTACCGGCTCGAGGCCCGGGCGAGAGTCGGAGGCAGGACCTACTCCCAGGGCTACCGGTCCATCGACTACCATCATGTCGAGACCCGGCACCTCTATCGGCAGGCCCGGTCGCTGGTCCAGGCGTTCGATGTGAAGGTGGCCCCGGTCCGGGTCGGCTACGTGATGGGAGTCGGCGATCAGGTCCCGGCCGCGATCGAGGATCTGGGATTGGAACTCAACTTCCTGGACGCCTCGGATCTGGCCGAGGGAGACCTGTCCGGTTTCGACGTCATCGCCACCGGTGTCCGGGCCTATCTGAACCGCGCCGACCTGAGATCCAACAACCATCGGCTTCTGGAATATGTGCGCCAGGGCGGGCATTTGCTGGTCCAGTACAACAAGTACGAGTTCAACCGGGAGCAGTACGGTCCCTACCCGGCGCGCATTCACCGTCCCCACGATCGGGTCACGGACGAGACGTCGCTGGTGCGAGTCCTGGAGCCCGATCATCCTGCGCTGACCTGGCCGAACACCATCACCGATGCCGATTGGGAGGGATGGGTCCAGGAACGGGGTCTCTACTTTTTGGGGGAATGGGACCCGGCTTATCGACCGTTGCTCGAGTTGCGGGACCCCTTCCCTTACAACCCCGAGGCCAAGCGTGGAGCCCTGGTCGTGGCCCGCTACGGGAAGGGGACTTATGCCTATACCGGCCTGGGGTTTTTCAGGCAACTCCCCGCCGGTGTGCCGGGCGCCTTCCGGCTCTGGGCCAATCTGTTGTCCTTGGGAAAAGCGCCGTGACGCTCCTCTTTCCTCATTCCTCTAAAATGATCCAATGCTCTCGCTGGGGATCGTCGGCCTGCCCAACGTGGGCAAGTCCACCCTCTTCAACGCGCTGACCTCGGGCGCGGCGGGCGTATCCAACTATCCCTTCGCCACCATCGACCAGAATGTGGGCCAGGTGCCGGTCCCGGACCCGCGGCTCCGGGACCTGGAGCGGTTGCTGGCGCCCAGCGAGTGCACGCCCTGTTTCGTGCAGTTCATCGACATCGCCGGCCTGGTGCGGGGCGCCAGCCGGGGAGAGGGCCTGGGGAACCAGTTCCTCGGTCACATCCGGCAGGTCGACGCTCTCGTCCACCTGGTGCGCTGTTTCCCGGACCCGGATATCGTCCATGTCCTGGATCGGGTGGACCCCGCCCGGGACGTGTCGGTCGTGGAAACGGAACTGATGTTGGCTGACTTGGAGGTCCTTGGCCGGATCGTCTCCAAGCAGCAAAACACGTGGAGGACCGATCCCCGGACCCATGCCAGGGAGAAGGAGCAGTTTCTTCTTTTCCAACGATGCCTGGAAGATGGGGTTCCCCTCAGGTCGCTGGACCTGGACCCGCAGGCACAGCGGCGCCTCAAAGGACTCGGGCTGTTGACGGGCAAGCCTGTCGTCTATGTGGCCAACGTCGCCGAGGAGGACTATTCGCTCGGCGAGGACCAGCCCTGCGTCCGGTCGCTCAGGGCGGAGGTGGCTCCCGCCGGCCCGAACCCGGTTCTGGTGGTCTCGGCATCCCTGGATCATGAACTTCAGCAGTTGGATCCCGAGGACAGGGAGGAGTTCCTGAACGAACTGGACCTGCCGGCCCCGGGTCCGGAACGGCTGATCAGACGGGGGTTCCAAATCCTGGATCTGGTGACCTTCTACACCATCGCCCGAAAAAAGCTCCGGGCCTGGGAGATTCCCCGGGGCACACCGGCCGTCCGGGCGGCCGGAAAGATCCACACCGACATGGAACAAGGATTCATCCGTGCCCAGGTTGTGTCCGGCCCGGAGCTCTGCCGGACCGGGGACTGGAAAGAGATGCACCAGAAGGGCCTGATCCGCACCGAGGGCAGGGATTACGAGATACAGGACGGAGACGTGGTGGAGTTTCTCTTCAGCCCGTGAGAGGCTGCGCCGTCCGCCGTTGCCGTGTGCGGCACGGGACAGCCATAATACCGGCGCCATGGGAGACTCGGAATCGGCTTCTCCATCCCGGGCCGGCGTTTTTCTGCGAACCTTTCAGGCCTTCCGGTACCGCGATTTCCGCTTGATGTGGACCGGCGCCTGCACCTCCGCCATCGGGACCTGGATGCAGACGACGGCCCAGTCCTGGCTGGTCCTCACCCTGACAAACTCCCCCTTCTATCTGGGTTTGATCGGTTTTCTGTCTCAAATGCCCATCGTCCTGCTGGCCCTTGTGGGAGGAGCCGCCGCCGATCGGGTGGACCGGAGAAAGCTTCTGCTCTTCTCCCAGTACGGCCAGATGGTCTCGGCGTTCATCCTGACGCTTCTGGTCTTCGCCGGCGAGGTCGAGCTGTGGCATTTCCTGGTCCTGGTGACGGTGGTGGGGACCGCCCAGGCGTTCGGTGCTCCGGCCTTTGCCGCTCTGATTCCCGGCCTGGTGAAACGCCGGGACATGGCCAACGCGGTTGCGCTGAATTCGATCCAGTTCAATCTCGCTCTGGTCATCGGACCGGTCCTGGCCGGGTTGATCATGACCTCCTATGGCGCTGTCGCCTGTTTCGGACTCAACGGGCTCTCCTTTGTGGCGGTGATCTGCAGCCTCTACCTCATAAAGAGCAGTTTCCGGCCCGCCGCCAGGAAGGAGACGGTCTGGGAAGGGATCCGGAACGGCCTCCGTTTCGTACGGGCCCGCAAGGCGCTCTGGCAACTGAGTTTTCTGGGTTTCGTCCTGACTTTCAGCGCCCTTCCCATGACGATGCTCCTGCCGGTCTACGCGCGGGACATCTACGGCATGGGGCCCGAGGGGTATGCCGGGATGATGACCTGCTCGGGCATTGGAGCGGTGGTGGGGGCACTGATTTCGGCCAACCTGGGATGGATGACCCGCAGAGGCCGGTTCAGCATTCAGGTCCAGGTCGTCCTGGCCCTGCTGTTGGCCCTGTTCGCCGTCTCCACGAACCTCTACCTGGGGCTGCTGCTTCTCTTCCTCTGCCGAGTCTGCCTGATGGTGCTCTTTGCCTCCGTCATGACGCTGGTCCAGGAAGCCACGACGGAAGAGATGCGCGGGCGAGTCCTGAGCATCTTCAATCTGGCCATGAGGGGAGGGATGCCGGTCGGAAATCTGGTGGCAGGACTGCTGGCCTCCCGGGTCTCCGCACCCTTCGCCCTTTTGGTAGGAAGCGTACTGATGGGAGGAGTCGCCGTTTACTGTCTCCTCCTGCGGGTGCGGGTCACACGGCTGTAGTGGTTCAAACCGAGACGGACAAGCGGCAACGGAGAGACGTTCCAGTCGACCTCCACTGATCCTTCGCGCCTCGGCTCCCAGTCGTAGTAGACTGAGCCGGAACTCATTCAGGGCCGGGAGGCTTCATGAAGTACGCATCACACCGGACCACCCGCCGGGGTGGAGTCCTTCTTATTCTGGCGGCCACGGCGTTGGCCGGTTGCCTTGGGGTATCGATGGGCGCCCAGCCGGAAAAGGGCCGTGTGCTGGCCCGGGTCAACGGAGTGGCCGTTACGGAGGACGAAGTCCGCCAGGCCGCGGCCTCCGACCTGAAGAAACTCCGCTTGACCCGTCTACAGTACGAGGCGAAGCACAAACAGAAGGTCCACGACGCGGTCGAGTCGAATCTGGATCGGCTGGTGGGCCTGAAACTGTTGGAGCAGGAAGCCAAGCGGCGGTCGCTCCCGGTGCAGGAGTTGCTGCGGCTGGAAGTGAGCGTCGGCATGAAGCCGGCCACCGATCAGGAGGTGGCCGGTTTTTACCAGAGCAACCGGAAGAAGCTGAAAAAGTCCCTCGAGGAGATGTCCGGAGAGATTCGGCGATATCTGAGTCGGCAGCGGTACCAGAAGCGCTATCAAGCATTTGTGGACCGTCTCAAGGCAGCGAACCAGGTCGAGTCGTTGCTGGAGCCGAACCGGGTGGAGATCCGGACGCTTAGCAGTCCGTCTTTGGGCCCGATGGACGCGCCGGTCACCCTGGTGGAGTTTTCCGACTTTCAATGCCCCTACTGCGCGCGTCTCGCCCCCGTCGTGAAAAAGATCGCTGGCGAGTATCCAGGGAAGGTCCGGGTGGTCTTCCGGCAGTTTCCCCTGAGAAGTATCCATGCGCACGCTCAGAAGGCGGCGGAGGCTTCCCTGTGCGCATTCGACCAGGGCCGGTTCTGGGAGATGCACGACGCTCTCTTCGGCGACATCAAGAAGTTGGGGCCCGGGGACTTGACGACCAAAGCCAAGAAACTGAATCTGGATCCGGAGGCATTCAACCAGTGTCTGGAGTCGGGCAAGTATGCGGCCACCGTCCAGCAGGATCTGGAGGACGGAATGGCGGCCGGAGTCTCAGGGACGCCGGCGGTTTACATCAACGGCCGGGTGCTGAAGGGTTCCAAACCCTACGAAAGCATCAAGAAATTGGTTGAGGAGGAACTGCAGCGGGCGGGGGTCCATCGTCCCTGATGACGACTTCCGGCTCGGCGGCCTGTCCTCGGAAATCCCCGTTGATCCGGGCGTCTCCCCTCGCATTGAGCTGGTGGGGTTGCCTGGCCTGGCTGGTTGTTTCCTCGTCTCAGCTTCACGCACACCAGGGCTCGGTGGGTTACTGGTCGATTCAGGTGGAGCCGGCCCAGGTGCGGTCCACGATTCGTATTTCCATTCTGGACCTGAACTTTCTTCCCGAATTGGATGCGAACCGCGACGGGGTTCTCGAGTATGAGGAGGTCTCCGCGCGGCGTGAGGACATCCAGTCCCGGCTCCTTGAGACTTTCCGAATTCTGAGCGGAGAGCAGACGGCAGACACCCATGTGAAAAACTTCCGGATCCTGGACTCGGGGGAGTTGGAATTGTCCCTGGACCATCGATTTCAGGAAACACCGGGGGAACTTCAACTGGAATCCGCCTTCCACAAGCTCACCGACGACCGCCACCAGACCTTCTGCCAGGTCAACATGGACGGGGAGCTCACCCAGTACGTTCTTGATGTCGGCCGGCCGGTGGAGAGGATCGAGGTGCTGACGGGATGGGCCGGTCTCGCCCGCCGGGCAGGCCGTTTCCTGGTTCTGGGAGTGGAGCACATCCTCACCGGCTACGATCATCTGGCTTTTCTGTTGGGGCTGATCATTCTGGGAGGCACCCTGAAGTCGCTTGTGGGTGTCGTTTCCTCGTTCACGATTGCTCACAGCCTGACGCTGATTCTGGCCACACTGGACTTGGTCATCCTGCCCACCCGATTCGTGGAGGCGGCCATTGCGTTGAGCATCTGCTATGTCGCTCTCGAGAACATGTTCGTGCGGGAGGTGCAGTACCGCTGGGTCATCACCTTCTTCTTCGGACTGATTCACGGATTCGGGTTTTCCAATGTGCTGCGGGAGATGCAGCTTCCCAGGTCAGGGCTGGCCGTCTCCCTCCTCTCGTTCAATCTGGGCGTCGAGGTGGGACAACTCGCGATCCTTCTCCTCCTTTTTCCCGCGGTCCTCTACCTGAGCCGGCGGCGCTGGCACCCGGTCGCCATCAATCTGGCCTCCGCCCTGATGCTGGGTCTGGGGGGGTTCTGGTTCGTGCAGCGGGTGATCTGAAGGCGTTCCCTCCGGCGGGTCGCAAATTGACCTGGAAGGATCAGTCCTGCTACTGTTTAAGGCTATTTTTCGGTTGAGTCCAACTCTCGGAAGGGGCCCATGTCGGAAAAAATCTACATCTTCGACACCACGTTGCGTGACGGCGAGCAGTCTCCCGGATGCTCCATGAACCTTCAGGAGAAGCTGAAGATGGCCCGTCAGCTGGAACGGCTGAACGTGGACATCATCGAGGCCGGGTTCCCCATCGCTTCCCAGGGAGACTTCGAGGCGGTGCAGGCCATTGCCGCCGAGGTGCGGGAGCCCACCATCGCCGGTCTGTGCCGGGCCAATCGAATGGACATCGAGCGGGCCTGGGAGGCCCTGCAGCGAGCGTACAAACCCCGGATTCACACCTTCATCGCCACTTCGGACATCCACCTGAAACACAAGCTCAGAAGATCCCGGACCGAAGTGCTGGAGGCCTCGGTGGAGGCCGTCAAGATTGCCCGGGACCTTTGTGAGGACGTTGAGTTCTCCGCCGAGGACGCCACCAGGAGCGACATCGACTACCTGGTGGAGGTGTTCGACGCTGTCCTGGAAGCGGGCGCCACGACGGTCAACATCCCCGACACGGTGGGCTATTCCGTTCCCGGTGAGTACGGGGCTTTGATCCAGATCCTCCGCTCCCGCCTCTCCCACCACGAGCACGCGATTTTCAGCACCCACTGCCACAACGATCTGGGGCTGGCCGTGGCCAATACGCTGACCGCGTTGGAGCGCGGTTGCCGCCAGGTGGAATGCACCATCAACGGCATCGGCGAACGGGCGGGGAATGCCTCACTGGAAGAGATCGTCATGATGCTGCGGACCCGGGGCAGCATCCTGCCCTTCCACACCGACATCGTCTCGGAGGAGCTCTACGCGGCGAGCCGCATGGTGGTGAACTTGACCGGAAGCTTCGTCCAGGCCAACAAGGCCATCGTGGGCAAGAACGCCTTCGCGCACGAGGCGGGAATCCACCAGGACGGGATGCTCAAGAATGCCCAGACCTACGAGATCATGACTCCCCAGTCGGTGGGTCTCAAGAGCAGTTCGCTGGTGCTGGGCAAGCACAGCGGACGCCACGCCCTCCTTCGGAAGTACCAGGATCTGGGCTACGAACTCTCCCGCGACGAATTGCACCGAGCCTATTTCTTTTTTACCAAGTTGGCGGATCAGAAGAAGGAAATCTTCGACGAAGACCTGATCACCATCATCCAGGACGGAATCAAGACGATTCCGGACACCTACAAGCTCAAGTACGTTCATGCGCAGGGCGGGAATCAGCAACTGGCATCGGCTGTGGTCCAGCTCCAGCAGGGTGACGACGAGTTCGTCGCCACCGCCCACGGCGACGGCCCCATCGATGCCATCTACAAGGCCATCGACCAGATTACGGGGATCACCGGCCGGCTGCTGGATTACAACGTCAGCGCCGTGAGCCGGGGCAAGGACGCCCTGGGTGAAGTCTTTGTTCGAACCAGGTTCGGCGGAATCGGATACACGGGGAAGGCCGCCAGCGTCGATGTCATCGATGCCAGCGCCCGCGCTTATCTGAACGCCGTCAACAAGGCTCTGTACGAAGCCGGCAGGTTGGAGAGGGAGGCGCCGCGCAGCGCCTCGGCCTGACGGGTCCCGGCGGGCCGGCCCCTTCGCGGCACCCATCCGGGGCCGGCGGAGCACCATCTTGGACTGCCCGGCTGAGCAGTCCTCAACCAGCCAGGGGAACAACTCATAGACATGCCCAAGACCCTCTTCGCGAAGATTTGGGATGATCACGTGGTTCACCAGGAATCCGGGCGGCCGGACCTCCTCTACATCGATCGCCACCTGGTGCACGAGGTCACTTCGCCCCAGGCCTTCGAAGGCCTGCGTCAGGCGGGACGAGGGGTCAGGCGTCCCGGCCTGACGACGGCAACGGTGGATCACAACATCCCCACCGTCGATCAGAAGTTGCCCATTGCCGACCTCATCGCCAGAAAGCAGGTGGAGACGCTGCGCCGGAATTGCCGGGAGTTCGGGGTCACCCTCTACGATCTGGACAGCCGGAATCAGGGCATCGTGCACGTGATCGGGCCGGAGCTGGGCCTGACCCGTCCGGGGCTGACCATGGTCTGCGGCGACAGCCACACGTCGACCCACGGCGCCTTCGGAGCCTTGGCCTTCGGAATCGGCACCAGCGAGGTGGAGCACGTACTGGCCACCCAGTGTCTGATCCAGAGCCGGCCGCGGACCATGCGGGTCCACTTTTCCGGCAGGCTCTCTGCCGGCGTGACCGCCAAGGACGTGATTCTCTACATGATTCGCACCCTGGGGACGGATGGCGCGGTGGGACATGTCATCGAGTACGCCGGGCCGGCGGTCGAAGGCTTCTCCATGGAGGAGCGGATGACGCTGTGCAACATGTCCATTGAGGCGGGGGCCCGGGCCGGAATGGTCGCGCCCGACGAAACCACCTACGAGTACCTGGAGGGACGCCCGTTCGTCCCGCGGGGAAGGGACTACCAGGAGGCGGTGGGCCGGTGGCGGCTCCTCCCCAGCGATCCCCAGGCCGAATTCCACCGGGAC
Organism: Acidobacteriota bacterium; assembly: GCA_028874215.1. Lineage (NCBI taxonomy): Bacteria > Pseudomonadati > Acidobacteriota > Acidobacteriota bacterium. The sequence continues at coordinate 44,554 of JAPPLF010000010.1, read as the reverse complement.
GTGGACCTGGACGTGGATTCCCTGGCGCCCCAGGTGAGTTGGGGGACCAATCCTGCAATGGTGGTGGACGTGACGGGCGTGGTTCCCGATCCGGAAGCCTTTGACGAAGAAGCGGACCGGGAATCGGGACGGAGAGCCTTGGACTACATGGATCTGGATCCGGGAACTCCGGTGCAGAGGGTTCGCGTGGACCGGGTTTTCATCGGGTCCTGCACCAATTCCCGAATCGAGGACCTGCGCAGCGCCGCCCGCATCGCCCGGGGACGGAAGGTGGACCAGCAGGTCTATGCCATGGTGGTTCCCGGTTCCCAGCGAGTGAAGGGACAGGCCGAAGCGGAAGGACTGGACCGGATCTTCATCGAGGCCGGGTTCGACTGGCGGGAGTCGGGTTGCAGCATGTGCCTGGGCATGAACCCCGACGTCCTTCAGCCCGGACAGCGCTGTGCTTCCACCTCGAACCGGAATTTCGAGGGCCGCCAGGGGAAAGGCGGACGGACCCACCTGGTGAGTCCCGCCATGGCGGCGGCGGCGGCGATTCAGGGAAGGTTCGTGGATATTCGAGACTGGCTCTGAGGCAATCGTCATGGAACCCTACCGGCGGGAAACGGGCAAGGTGGCCACCCTGGATCGGGCCAACGTGGACACCGACCAGATCATTCCCAAGCAGTTCCTGAAGCGGATCGAGCGAAGCGGGTTCGGCCGGTTTCTCTTCCATGACTGGAGGTTCCTCGAAGACGGGAGCCTCGACCCCCGTTTCGAGTTGAATCAGTCCCATTTCCGTGGCGCCACCGTGTTGTTGACGGGCAGCAATTTCGGCTGCGGGTCCTCCCGGGAACATGCCCCCTGGGCGTTGCTGGACTACGGATTCCGGACCGTAATCGCGCCCTCGTTCGCCGACATCTTCTACAACAACTGCTTCAAGAACGGGATGCTGCCCATCAGGCTCCCGGGGCGGCAGGTGAGGGACCTCTTCCGGCGCGTCCGGGAAAACCCGGACTACACCCTGACGGTGGACCTGGAGAGCTGCACCCTCCGGGATGGCCTGGGTCTGAGACTGGAATTCCCGGTGGAGCCGTTCCGCCGGCACTGCCTGTTGGAGGGGCTCGACGAGATCGGGCTCACCCTCCGCCACGAGGACAAGATCAGCCGATACGAGGCGGCTCGCTCCCTCTGAGAAAAAGGGGGGGCGATTTCCAATCGCCCAGTCATCGTCGCCAAAGTTGTCACATTGGAGTTCGGCGGTTGGAAACCGCCGCTCCGTTTCGGCGGTTAGGAAACCGCCGCTCCCGCTCCCGTCCGCCGAAACGGACCGGGCCGGTGGGGGAGCTCCCGGTTGGTCGGATTCCGGAGTTCCCCGTCAAGGCGAATCCAGGGCCTCGCGAGGCCTCAGGCGGACCTCAATGTCTCCAGCTTGTCCCGCACCTTCCCGGCGTGTCCCTTGGCCCTGACACTGCGCCAGTGGTGAGCCACGATGCCGGACGGATCGATGATCACGGTGGAGCGTTTCACGCCCATGAAGGTCCTGCCGTACATCTTCTTTTCGCCCCAGGCCTGGTATTCCTCCATGACCTCGTGATCGGGATCCGAAAGGAGGGAAATCTTCAGGTCGAACTTGTCGATGAAATTGCGATGCTTGCGGGTGGTGTCGGGGCTGCAACCCAGGACCACGGCATCGAGTGCCGCGAATTCCTCCACGCCTTCGGTGAATTCGCAGGCCTCGACGGTGCAGCCGGGCGTGTTGTCCCTGGGATAGAAGTAGAGGACGACCCACTGGCCGTCGAAGTCACTGAGGCGGACGTCCTGGTCCGCTTGGTTCTTGAGGCTGAAGTCAGGGGCTGGTTTTCCGATTTCGATCATCTTTCTTGTTTCTCCAGGATGAAGTTTACGGCTGCCGGGGCCGTTCAGAGGTCGATGATGATGGGTTCGCGCCCACCCTCCTTCGCTTCCACGGCGCCAATGATAGCTGCCTCGGGGTCGCCCCCCGCCCGCAGCTCTTCGACACAGGTTTCCGCGCGTTGGCCAGGCACGCTGGCCAACAATCCTCCCGCGGTCTGGGGATCGCACAACAGCGGGAAGGCCGGTGCTGTCGACGCCAGTCTAGGGTTCCGAACCGTTTGCTGCAATCGGAGGTTTTGAGGATGGAGCGAGCTGTGGATTCCGGCGCCGGCGGTCTCGATGGCCCCTTCCAGAAGGGGGACGGCGGGCAGTGAGATCCTGACCTGGACGTTCGAACCCCGGACCATTTCGAACAGATGCCCCAGGAGACCGAATCCACTCACATCGGTGCAGGCATGGACCGCGTGCCGGAGAAAGCTCTCGGCGGCTTGCTGATTGGACCGCAGCATGGACTCCTGGGCCCCCTGAATCCAGCGGCCCTTGGCCTTCAGCCGCATTTGAGCGGCAAAAAGGGCGCCGGTCCCCAGGGGCTTGGTCAGGATGAGGCGGTCTCCGGGCGCCATCGCTCCTTTGCGCAGGAGCCGGCCGGAATCGGCGAGGCCGGAGACGGCCAATCCCAAGGCCAACTCGGGGCCCTCCAGGGTGTGGCCTCCCACCAACTCGGCTCCGGCCCGGTGCAGGACCCGTCTCGCGCCTTGCAGCAACTCCTCCAATGTCACTTCCATTTTGCCTTCGGAAGCCAGGACCAGCGTAGCGATGGCCAGTGCAGTCCGGGGCCGGCCGCCCATGGCGAAGATGTCGCTCAGACAGTGGTTGGCGGCAATCTGGCCGAAGACAAAAGGATCGTCGACGATCGCCGGAAACATGTCGACCGACTGGAGCAGGGTCTGTCCCGGCGGGACCGACAGCGCAGCCGCGTCCTCTCCGGCCTCCAGTCCCAGCACCACATCCGGGAGGTTTCCCGGATCGATCCGGCCCAGCACCCGTTCCAGGACGGCGGCCCCCACCTTGGATCCGCATCCCCGGCAACGCATCAGGCGATCCCCAGCGGGGGCCGCCGGCGTCTTCATGGTCCCTCTCCCAGGGGAAACGGCCGGCGCGGCTTGAATCTCCGGGAGATGGTTGAAGCGCGCCATGAATCGCCGGTCGATCCGGTCCTTCCAATGCCAGACCCAACGCCCCTCCATGGACCAGGAGCCTCGGGAGGCCACGGCCCGCCGGTCCCCGGTGCTGATCAGGCTCAGGAATTTCCGCTGGGGATGAAACGGTTTCGGAGGAAGTCCCTCCAGGGACCGCCGGAGATTCCGTTCGAGTGGCTTGCCCTGGCGGACGGCGAAGACCCCCGCTTTCTCCCGGGGACGGGAGATCACGGCGGCCACATCTCCCGCGGCGAAGACTCCCGGATGGGAGGTCGACTCCAGGGTGGCTTCGACTCTCACGAATCCCCGGGCGTCCACCTCCAGCTTCGACTCCCGCAGCCAACCGGGGGCCGAAGCCTGTGTGACCCATAGAATCTCATCCATTTCATGGCTGGACCCGTCCTCCAACGCCAAGGTTCGGCCCCGGACCCGGACGACCCTCAATCCCGGGTAGAGCCGGATGCCGCGGCGGCGGAGCACCCGCTGAAACTTGGATCGGACCCATTGATTGTGGGTGGGAAGGATGGTCCCGGAATCGAAAAAAAGATGGAACTCCGGAGGCCGGAGGGGCCGGCCCGATTCCCGGCGCAATGTCTCCAGCGCATGGCGGACCGACAACAGGAGCTCGACGCCGCCGGCTCCGGCTCCGACCACTCCGATGCGGGTTCTTCCGGGTCTGGCCAGGACGCGTTGCCTGACCTCGGACCAGCGGCGGAGAAAGTTGCCGATGGGCTTGACCGGAACCACCGATTCGGCAGCTCCCGGAACCGGGTCGAGAGTGGGCGTGGAGCCGATATTGATGGAAACCAGGTCGTAGGGAACGGGCGGCCGGGAACGGCACAGAATCCTTTTGGAATCCAGATCCAGGCCGACGGCCTCATCATGGTAGAGGCGGGCGCCCGCAAACTGGGAGAGAGGCCCCAGGTCGATGTGCGTCTCGTCGTATTCGTAGTGACCCGCGATCAGGCCCGGAAGCATGCCGGAGTACGGGGTGTGGACGTCCCGGGTGACGAGGGTCACGCGGACGCCCGGCATGGGCTCTGCGCCGAAGCCCTTCAGGACTCCGACGTGGCTGTGGCCGCCGCCGACCAGAACCAGATCCTTGGTGACGGGAACTTGAATCGGGTTCATGACTCGTCAGGAGCAGGTGGTGGCCAACCGAAGCCGATCCCGGACCGCAGGCAGCCGAGCGTACCACAGGGCGCGGATCGGCGACCATTGTCGTCCCGGGTGGACTTCCCGTGCCCCGGCGACTTTTATGCCGGGTTCACGTGTTACAAGGTACTGTGGCGAGGGTCGGATCGCCCTCGGGACCGGAGATGAAATGGGGGACGATCGCCGATGGCTCGCATCCTGCCTTCTCCTGATCCCCGCGTATTGCCTGCTGCTCCCGCCGGCGGCACAGGCTCGGGAGGCCGCGGATCAGCAGAGCGGGCCCGCCGGACAGGAGGAGACGGAGAAGCGCCGGGAGCCCGCCCGCGAATCACAACCGGAGTTGACCGAAGAGATCGTGGTCGTCGGAACCCGGGCCCAGCCGCGGACGGTGACGGAGTCGGTGGTGCCCATCGACGTGATCTCGTCCAAGGACATCGCCGGTCAGGGTGAGCCGGACGTGGCCGACCAGTTGAGAAACGTCCTTCCGGCCTACAACGTCAATCCGCAGCCCGTGGGGGACGCGGCCCGCATCATCCGCCCGGCCACCCTCCGGGGCCTGGCTCCCGATCACACGCTGATCCTGGTCAACGGGAAGAGGCGCCACCGCGGCGCCGTCATCACCTGGTTGGGGAACGGGGTTGCCGACGGGGCTCAGGGACCCGACATTTCCGTGATCCCATCCATCGCGTTGCGCCAGGTGGAGGTGCTACGGGACGGCGCCTCGGCTCAATACGGCTCGGACGCCATCGCCGGCGTTTTGAATTTCCTGGTCAAGGACGATTCCTCCGGCGGCAGCGTGGAGTTCCGGACCGGCAGCTTCCTCGCCGGAGACGGCGGAACCCATACCGTTTCCGGGAACGTCGGCCTGCCCCTCGGACCGGGTGGTTTCGCCAACCTGAGCGTGGAATACGGCACCACCGCCGCCACCAGCCGCAGTGTCCAGCGCACCGACGCCGCACACCTCATATCGGTCGGGAACACCCATGTCGCCGACCCGGCCCAGATCTGGGGGTCGCCCGCCATCGACGACGACTTCAAGTTCTGGGGAAACTTCGGGCGCGTATTCGACCAGGTTCAGCTCTACGGTCACACCAACTACGCCAGCAGGCGCGTGACCGGAGGATTCTTTTTCCGCAACCCCAACACCCGGGCGGCTGTTTTCAGCGCTGACGGCGGCAAGACCCTGCTCATCGGGGACCGTCTCGATGCTCAGGACGGCGTCCTCGACGGTTCGGCCGGTTGTCCCCGCGTCGGCATCGAAAACGGTGTCCCGGAACGGCAGGCGTTGGACCGGGTCTTTGCCGATCCCGACTGCTTCTCCTTCCAGGAGATCTTCCCGGGGGGCTTCAGGCCCCAGTTCGGCGGTGAATTGATTGACGCGTCGGTGGTCGGCGGCCTGCGTGGCCAGTTCTCCGGCGGGATGGTTTGGGATGCCAGCTTCAGCCTGGGTTCCAGCGCAGTCGATTTTTTCATTTTCGATACGGTCAATGCGTCGTTGGGTCCGGCCACGCCCACCGAATTCGACCCCGGTCTCTACCGGCAACAGGATCTCGCCTTCAATCTGGATCTGAGCTATGCCGTGAACGACCGGGTCCACTTGGCCGGGGGCGGTGAATGGCGCGAGGAAGACTTCAAGATCGGCTTGGGCCGGAACGAGTCCTGGGAGATCGGGCCGTACGCCCCTCAAGGCTTCAGCGCCGGCTCCAACGGGTTCCCTGGATTCAGTCCCATCGCCGCGGGCCAGTGGGCCCGGGCCAACTACGCCCTCTACGGCGACCTGGAGTTGCGCGGACGATCCCGCCGGTGGACCGTCGGCGCCGCGGCCCGGATCGAAGACTACGACGACTTCGGCGCCACGCTCAACGGCAAGTTGGCGGGACGCTATCGTGTGACCCCGGCGTGGGCGGTGCGCGGCAGCGTGAGCAGCGGTTTCCGGGCCCCCACACCGGGGCAGCAGAATGCGTTCAACGTTTCGACCCGCTACGATCTTCAGCTCAGGGATCTGGTCAATGACGGCACCATCCCCTCCACTTCCAGGGCGGCCCAACTCCGGGGCGGCCGGCTGCTCGAACCCGAACGCTCCATCAACACCAGTCTGGGTGTGGTGGCCGACCGTGGACCGCTGAGTCTTACGGTCGACTACTTCCGAATCGGTCTCTCCAACCGCCTCGCCTTGACCCAGTTGTTCGCCCTCAGTCCCGACGAGGTTGAGACCCTCATCTCGGAGGGGATCACCAGCGCCCGCAATCTGCAGAACTTCCGATTCTTCACCAACGACTTCGAGACCCGGACCCAGGGGATCGACTTGGTGGCGACGGTGACGCCGGTTTCGCTGGGAGGCGCCACGACCTTCGGCTTTCTCTTCAACCATACCGACACCGAAGTCACCGAATTCAATCCGGGCGTGCTGGACGCCGTGCGTCTCCGGCAGTTGCAAGAGGCAATTCCCGGAACTCGCTGGAACGTCTCGGCTCAACACGACCTGGGCCGCTGGCGCCTCCTGGGACGCCTGAACTACTACGGCGACTGGTATGACTCCCGGGACGTCCGGGTCTACAATGGCGACTACATTTTCGATCTGCACGCCACTCGCTCGATGGGAGAATCGGTCACGCTCACCCTCGGCGCCCAGAACGTGTTCGACAATCAGCCGGAAGAAAACCCCAACGCCACTGCCGTCGGCAATCGATACAGTCCGTACACCCCGTTCAACTACAACGGAGCGTTCCTCTACTTCCGCATCGCCTACGCGTGGAAATGGAATCGTGGCGCCGCTCCATAACAACCCTGCCGGGATTCCCAATAGTTGGAACCCGCGTCCATTCCAAGGTGTAGACTGAGCCGGAGGGAGTGATCCCGGGGTCCGGTGGAGGCCCCTTTCGGATTGTTCACGACCGGCCCCGTGGGGAGTCCCCGGGAGAGGAGAAGGTCAAATGAGAGTTCTCGTTACCGGAGCCACCGGATTCGTCGGGCGCAGGCTCTGCGAAGTGTTGTCCGAGTCGGGTTGCCGGGTGACGGCGCTGTCACGCCGTCCGGACGCGGCCCGGAAAGCCGTCCCCGGTCTTTCCCGGGTTTTCGCATGGCGGCCGGTGGAGGAGGGTCCACGGTTGGAGAGCCTGGAGCAGGTGGACGCCGTCATCCACTTGGCGGGCGAGAGCGTCGTCGGCCGCTGGACCGCCCGCAAACGGCAGGCCATCCGCGAGAGCCGGGTCCGGTCCACCGGGAATCTGGTCGACGCCATGCGGCAGGTGGAGGGACGGCCGCGAACGCTGGTTTCGGCCAGCGCCATCGGCTACTACGGCGACCAGGGAGAGACGGAGTTGACGGAGTCGATGCCGGCAGCGAGTGACTTCCTGGGCGAAATCTGTGGCCAATGGGAGAGAGAGGGTGCCCGTGCGTCGGAGGCGGGCGTCCGCGTGGTCCATCTCCGAATCGGCGTTGTCCTGGCGGCAGGCGGAGGCGCCCTGGACGCCATGCTGCTGCCGGCGCGGCTGGGACTGGGGGGCCCCCTGGGTTCGGGCCGCCAGTGGTGGTCCTGGATTCACCGGGAGGATCTGATCGGCATGGTTCAGCATGTGCTGGCCGACGAAAACCTCTCGGGTCCCTTCAACGCGACGTCCTCGAACCCCGTTCGGCAAAAGGACTTCGCCAAAGCGCTGGGAAGGGTTCTGTCCCGTCCCGCGTTCCTGCCGACGCCCGGGTTCGCCCTGAAACTGGTTCTGGGCGGGTTTGCCACCGAGCTGCTCTCCAGCAAGAAGGTGCTGCCCGGCCGGATTCAGGAGAGTGGCTACCGCTTTCGCTTCCCCGATCTGGAACCTGCGCTCCGGGAGATCCTGGGTTAGCCCGCAGGCATTGCGGGCAAGCGGCTGTTTTTGCCTTACCTCAACGGTTTCGGGCGATAGACGAATTGAAGGATGTTGCCTTCGAGATCGGGGAAAAAGGCCAGCTTCGTTCCCGTGGCGCTCACGGAGATGGGTTGCAGGAGCTCGATGCCCCGCTCCTTGATGTGCTGGCAGGCTTCCTCGAAGTCGACGACGGTGAAGGCCAGGTGGCGGATGCCGGCGTCGTCTCCTTCAGCTTCGAAGCGGGGACGGTCGCTGGAGGGAAGAATCTCCAGGACTCCGGTTCCGGGAACGGCCACGAAATAGGTGGAGTACGCCTCGTCGGCTACGGCGATCTCGCAGCCCAGGTTCGTGCAGTACCAGTCGGCCAGCGCTCGAGGGTCATCGGCCACGATAGCCACATGTTCCAATGATGTGATCATGACTCATCTCCTTTTCGTTCGGCGGCGAGTCCGCCGGAAACCATGAAGCGCCAGTTTATGCAAGCGGAAGGAAAGAGAAAAGAGGAAAGACGTCAAGAGAGAGGAAGGAGAGCCCCGCACGACTCCGGTCGCGGACGCCCCGATTGGGGCGGCTAAACGCCGCTGTCGAGTGAGATGAGGGAGGGTTCGGATGCCGTGACGGGGTCGGACCTGGACTGTTACTATCCTGACGCAAAGATGAGCATGTCCCTTGAAAACAAGGTCGCGGTAGTGACGGGAGCCGCCCAAGGTCTGGGGTTGGCCATCGCCGGTCGGCTGGCGCAGGATGGGGCCTCCGTTTTGCTCTGCGACCTCCAGGAAGAGAAGGTCCGGGGAGTCGCCGACGCTCTGGTGCGGGACGGATTCCAGGCCGAGTCGTCCCCATTGGACGTGACCGACTCCCCGGCGGTGAGCGCCGTTTTCGAGGAGACGTTCCGGAGCCGGGGGAGATTGGACATCCTGGTCAACAGCGCCGGTCTGGGCCAGAAGGTGACCCCGACGGTGGAGTTGGATGACGAAGAGTGGCGGCGCATCCTGGAGGTGAATCTGACGGGAACCTTTTTCTGTTGCCGGGCCGCGGGACGGCTCATGCGGCGGCGGGAGTCGGGAAGCATGGTGAACCTGGCCTCCATCAATGCCCACAGCCCTGCGGCTCTGGTCGCCGCCTACAACGCGGCCAAGGCGGGCGTCGCCAGCCTGACCCGGACCCTCGCCACGGAATTGGCCGCCTATGGTGTCCGGGTCAATGCCGTGAGCCCCGGTCCCGTCTACACCGACTTCAACCGCAGGACCATGGCCCAGCGTAGCCGGACCCTGGGAATCAGCCGGGACGAGATGGTCGAGCGGGTCCGCCGATCCATCCCCTTGGGCCGCTGGGGCGAGCCCCGGGACGTCGCTTCCATGGTCGCCTTCCTGTGCGGGTCCGAAGCGTCCTGGATCACCGGGCAGGTGTTCCAGGTGAACGGGGGATTGCAGGGCGTTTCGGCGACTCCCCCCAGAAAAGAATGAAACCCACCGTCTTCATCCCCGAACCCATCGCTTCCCCCGGGGTGGAGTTGCTGCGCCGGCACTGCCATTGCCGGACCCCTTGGGAAGAAGGGATCACCGTGCCGCCGGAGCCGGACGCCGAAGGGTCAGCACCTCATCGGGCCGCCTTCCGGGAAGCCGACGCGGCCCTGGTGCGCCTCTTTCAGGTAGACGCCGAAGATATTCGAAACGCACCCCGCCTCAAGGTGATCGGCAAGCATGGGGTCGGTACGGACAACATCGACTGCGAGGCGGCCACCTCCAGAGGCCTTCCCGTCGTGTTCACGCCCGGTTCCAACGGCCGGACCGTGGCCGAACACGCCATGGCGCTGATGTTGGCTCTCTCCCGGCAGATCTATCCCTCCAGCCACGCCATCCGCTCCGGAACCATGGAGGACCGCAATCGATACCAGGGGGTGGAGCTTGCCGGGAAAAACCTGGGCCTGATCGGCCTGGGCCGCATCGGCAGCCGCGTGGCCGGGATCGCCTCCGGTGGATTCGGCATGCAGGTTCGCGCCTACGACCCGTTCCTGCCACCCGGTTCGGCGATGGGCGCGGCCGTTTTCGAGGAGTCGCTGGAGGCTCTTCTGGCCTGGGCCGACTTCATCAGCCTTCACGTTCCGCTGAGTGGTGCGACGCGCCATCTCATCAACCAGGAACGCCTGAAGCTGATGAAGCCCGGCTGCCGGCTGGTGAACACCTCCAGAGGACCCGTCATCGACGAGGCGGCCCTGGCCCGGGCGCTGCGGGAGGGCCGGCTGGCCGGGGCGGCCCTGGATGTCTTCGAAGAGGAACCCCTGCCTGCGGATCATCCCCTCTGCCGAACACCCAACACCCTGTTGACCCCTCACATCTCCGGCTTGACGGACAGCGCTTTGGAACGCGCCTCCCTGATGGCCGCCCAAGGCATCCTGGACGTACTCCAGGGAAGGCGTCCCGAACATGTCGCCAACCCCGGGTGTTTCGGAAATCGCGCCACGAACTGAAAAAGGAAGATCAGCCATGACCATTCCAAGGGATCAGATCGCCAACATGCCGGCCTTTTCTCCCTATTATCCTCCGCTTCCGGCCCGTTACCGGAACGTCCGCATCCAAATCGTCTGCTTTCGGGCGGACCCGGGGGCGTTGGACCGGGTCCTCCCCTGGTGTTTCGAGCCCGACCCGGACGGCAACTGTGCCGCCATCGGCATCGACGCGACCTGGACGGCCAACTACGGGGGGTTTCTGGAGAGTGTGCTCACCGTCAAGTGCAGCTACCGGGGACAGCCGGGCTACTTTGCGCCCATCGCGTTTCTCAACTCCAAGTCCAGCATCCCGGCGGGGCGGGAAATCTACGGCACGCCCAAGGTCTATTCCGACATTCGGGTGGGAATGGACGAGCGGGTCATGTACACGGACACTCGGCTGGCCGGCGCCTCGATCCTGGCGATCCGCTCCACGATGCACCGCGCGGCCGACCCGGAGAGCCTGCCCGCAATGGCGCCGTCCTGGCGCTTGAAGGCGATTCCCAGGGTGGACGGCAAGGGATTCGACGTTCTCCAGGTCATCGACGGGGCCAAGTGCTCCTCGGACGTGACCGTCCACGTCTGCCGGGCCGGCGACGGGGTCGTGCAGTTCGATCCCTCACCCATCTACGATCTGACCGACTTCGCTCCCCGGGAGTACTTGGGCGCGTACTACATGGAAACCGACTACACCGAAGGCTTCGCGGAGATCGTGCACGACTTCCTGAAGGAGTCGTGATCCGCCCCGTCAGAGGACGTCTTGAGCCCGTCCGGTCCGGGCCGCCTCGTAGGCGCTGAAGATGGATTTCAGGACGTGAAGGCACTCCTCGCCGGTGGCCGGCGGCGGGCCCGTGCCCCGGGCCGCGTCCAGAACCGCCTCCACGATACCGTGGTAGGGCCCGACCTCGTAGGCAAAGGGAAACGACTGGACCCCTTTGGGAGCATCGGGATGAGTCGAGTACCACTCCAGAGGCGAGTTGTCCTCGTCGAAGCGGAGCCATCCCTTGGAGCCCCAGAGGGTCAGTCCAAGGTGGTAACCCCGATCGAGATAGTAACCGCCGTGGTACGTTCCCACCATCCCCTTCCGGGACTGGAAGGTGACCCCCACCGCGTCCTCGACGTCGATGGGCTGGCCCCCCACGTTGCGGGTCATGGCGGAGACCCGTTCGATGCGGTCCTGCGTCAGATGCTGGAGCAGGTCCACGTAGTGGATTCCCAGCCAGATCAGGTTTCCTCCGCCGGCCGTGTCTCGCGAGGCGAGCCAGGAACGGTGGAACGCCGGGCGGGTGAGACGGGTCTGATCCGCCACCACCAGCAGATGCGCCGCGTAGGGTTTGCCGATGAAACCGGAACGCACCAGTTCCCGGGCCTTGACGGCTCCCGGATTCGCCCGCAGGTAGAAGGCCAGCGTGAGCGTCAGCTTCCTGGTCTCGGCGAGCCGGACCAGGGGCTCGAAGTCTTCGGCCCGGGTGCAGGAGGGTTTTTCGGCCAGGATGTGGCAGCCGGCCTCCAGGGTCTTGCGGATCACGGGTGGAGCCTTGTGGGCGGCCAGGCTGATGACGGCCGCGCGGGGCCGGAACTCCCGCAGCATCCGGTCGTGGTCCCGAAAGGTGGTCACCTTCGCGCCCAGGGCATCTCGCGCACTTGCGAACGTCGTCCCGCTTTCATCGGAAAGGCCGATGGATTCAATGCCGTCGATTTGCGCCAGGGATCGGAGGTAGGCGCTCAGATGGGGCCCGTTTTCCTGAGTGAGCACCCCCACCCGGAGGGGTTCGACGGTGGCGGACGGGGCCCCGCGGCCCACGATCCAGGGTGAGAGAATTGTTCCGGCGGCGGCCCTGCGGAGGAATGCTCTTCGTTTCATGGCGGGAGAGTGTATCAGGGTTGATATGGCTCATCAGGTTTGCGGCCGCTGCCGCGTCGGGATGGATGACCCGGTTTCAGGAAAGGAACGAGGAATGATCTGGTCGACCGTGTCTGAAGCGATTCGAGCCGCGCGGAGGGCCGCGCCGGCCGGAATCTGCCTTCTTCTGCTGGGGTTGGATTGCTCCGTGATCCAGGCGCGGGAGCTGGTCCTGGTCGTGGACACGCCAATGGAGCCGCCCGAGTGGGCCCTCCTGCAGCGCCGGCTCCTGGACGCCAACAGCCTGGCCTGCCGGGTCCTGGCCCAACACGCTCTGGACGACCGCGGATACCTCCTGCACGTGCCTCGCTGGGGAGTGATCGACGGGCCTGACGACGCCATCGAGACCTTCAGCGACTGGCCTCTTCTGCACTCCCTCGGAGCCGGCGATTCGGTGTTGGAGGACTACAAGAGAGCGCAAGAGGGTCACTGGCTCCAATACGGCGAACTGAGAACGGTGAAGACCGATCTGGCCCGGGACGGGGCCTATTTTCAGGAATTCATCACCATGTCCGACTGGGCGCACACCCGGGAAGGGATGCAGCCCTTCATGTCCCTCGGGCTTTCGGAGCCCAACAACTCCCTCTACCGAAAGCGGATGGCCCGCTTCGCCGGCCTCTACATGAACGAGGACCCGTCCGCCCCCAACTACGACCCGGTGCGCAAGCTGATCCGGAGCACCTGGACCGGCAGCAGGGGACCCATACTGAGGGAGCCCACGGTCTACGATTGGGTGGGGGACCCCGTTCGCGGCCGATTCCATTTCCTGCACAGCTCGGCCGGACTGGCGCGGATGTTGGACTTCGCGGCCCACTATCCCAAGATGCTGGCCCACTGCCAGGACTACAAGGACAGCGTGGGGGACAGCCACCTGAACCTCTCCGCCACCAACCTGGCGTTGAACGCCTTCATGCTGACGGGCCGGGAGAAATACCGGCGCTGGCTCCTGGAATACGTGGATGCCTGGAAGGAGCGGACGCGCGCGAACAACGGCTTCATCCCCACCAAGGTGGGCCTGGACGGAAAGCCGGGCGGCGCGTCGGGGCAGTGGTGGAAGGGGCTCTATGGTTGGAATTTCACCAACTTCGACGCCGAAGTGGGGTACGTGAAGCACCGGGGAACCATCTTCATCGGGACCTGGGACGGATTTGGAAACGCTTTCCTCCTCACCGGCGACCCGGGCTATCTGGCGGTTATGAGACAACATCTCATGCACTTCCACAGCCGGAAGAAGGTGGTCGACGGCAGGACGGTCATCCCCAAGATGTACGGCGACCCGCGGGGGCACACCTACACGGGGCAACCGGAATGGTACGCGTGGACGGACAAAATGAACCTGGATCGCTGGACCGAACTCTACCTGTGGGGCATGGACCGGGCCGACCTGGAACCCATTCCGAAGACCGGCTGGATCGGGTTTCTGGAAGGGGCGGAGCCCGACTACCCGGCCCGGATCTTGAGGAAGGACCTGGAGCGGGTCCGGAATCGGGTGCAGGCGATCCGGGACGACCCCACGACGCCCGACACCCGGCTTCCCGACTGGTTCATGCATCTGAACCCGTCCTCCAGCCGGAATCTGGCCAGCCTGATGACCGGGGCCTATCTTCCCAGTGTCATCTGGAGCGTGAACTTCCGATTGCGATACTTCGATCCGGGCCGGCGCCGTTCGGGGGTCCCACCGGATGTGGGCGCATTGATCCAGGAAATGAGCGCCGATTCGGTGACCGTCACCCTGGCCAACTTGAATCCCGTCGCGGCGCGCGACGTCGTGGTGCAGGCGGGCGGATACGGGGAGCACCGGTTTACGGAGGTGGCAAAGGGCGAATCGAGGATTGAGCTGAACGGCTCCTGCGTCACGGTCCGGCTGGAGCCCGGCTGCGGGGCGCGGATGACCTTCGGGATGGACCGGTACGCCAACGCCCCGACGTTGCACCATCCCTGGGATCGTTGACCGTCTGCGGCGAGGGCGCAGGAATGCCGTCCACGGCGCGAACTCGGGGCGAAGAACAGAGAATCAATCGACGGAGCGGGGCGTCCGGGCAACCGCAACGGTCGCCCGGATGCCGATTGATTCGGACCGGCACGCATGTCAGTCCTGATCTTCTTGCGTCCGGTCGCGAGGGATCAGGAACCCAACTTTTCGATCATCCTCACCAGCGTACTGACCTGGTTGTTCAGCGCACCGGAGAATTCTTCCAACTGTCGGGCATAGGCACGCAGGGCCTGGAGTTCGGGAGCCAGAGCAGGCGTCTCCGCCTCGGGAGCCGCCGCTTCGGGTTCCGGTTCGGGCTCCGGTTCCGGTTCAGGCTCGGGTTCGGGTTCGGATTCGGGAGCTGCCGGAGCCTCCGGAGCGGCTTCCGCCTCGGGCTCGGGAGCCGGTTCGGGGGCATCGGCGGCGACGGCCGGTGGCGCCTCCACCTGGGACACGAAAAAGAGTTCGCGGCCCCGTTTTTCCATCTCGACTCCGTCGACGGAATTCAACAGCCGCTTGACCAGATTCTTGTCGTTGGGAGTCGACTTGAGACCCAGCTTGGATCCGTTCTTGGCGATGAGTTGACTCACACTGGCGGCGCCCGCTTTCAGGACGGCCCGTTCCAAGCCTTTCTTTATCTTTTCCAACTCAGCTCGCTTTCGACGTCTCCTCTTAGCCATTTTCCGATCCTTTCTTCTATTGTTTGAACCAACTAACCAAAAAGCCGACAGTATTACAGTGACTATTATCCATCAATCGGCAGATGAAATCCACAAATTTAATAGCGAAAGTTGAATTTCTGTCACTTCGGCTCTTCTGTTTGGGGCCCTTATGATCTAAAACAAATGTGAGGATGCGCGTGTGATTTCTGGAGCGGACTTTCGGTAAAGGTTTTGTACGATAACGACATGGTGCGGAGTTCGGTGCGAGACTCGAGCGGTCTGGGCCGGAGGGTAAGGATGCTTGCGCAACGCAGGCGATCATCCGAATATGCATTGAAATTCATGTTGCCCGGAATCGATGGTAGGCTGACAGGGGGAGTTAGCGCATGAATAGCAGATTGAACCGGCGTCATTTCCTGGGAGGCGCCTTGGCAGTTTCTCCGTCCGTCATCGCTTCCGCCGGAGCCGGGCGGCGGACGGTTCGGGAGGAAGGGAAGCGGCGCCGCTTTCTCCTCTGGTGTGACAAGGGAGGCCTGATCAATCCGGCCGGGCCCGCCGATGATCCGAAAGTGGCCCAATTCGTCGGCAAGTGTTCGGATCACGGAGTGACCGACCTGATCCCTTGGAGCGGGTCTCGCGTTCTGGTGGAGGAGGGGCGGAAGAAGGGCATAAAGGTGCATCCCTACCTGGCCTTCAATTCCCATGGCTCCCGGCGAGTCAACTATGCCTGGTCGGTTCACTACCTGAGCGCGCCGCCCGGTTCTCCCGAAATGAAGAAGAAGCTGGAGCGCCACCAACCCATCTGGTCCCATCCCCGGTCGTCTCCCAGCCTGAGCGATTTCGCCCGGGCGCACCCCGGGTACTGGGCTCGCGACCGGAGTCGCCGTGATGAGATTCAGCCGGGACAAAGGCGCACCCTGAGCCTTGCCGTCCCCGAGGTCCGGGAGCACGAGAAGCACAACTACCTGGCCATGCTGGAGCGCACCGGCGGGCACGGATTCCAAGTGGAGTTCGTCAGTCTCAACCAGGACGAAAACGGCGTCGGAACCGACGGTTACGAAGACCCCATGACCCGGTTCTACCGGCAGAAATCCCGCCGGGATCCCATGGAGCTGCCCAACGACGACCCCTCCTGGGTCCAGTTCCGGGCCGACTACACCACGGTCACCATCCGGGAGTTGCGGGAAGCCTTGCGGGAAAAGGATCCATCGGCGCCCATGACCGTCGCCCTGGTGGCGCGGGAGATGGACGAGTACGTGAAGGTGTTTCAGGATTGGCCGACCTGGGTGGACCAGAACCTGGTGGATGAGCTCCATCTCTGGTTCCGCACCACTTCCGACGTGCGGCGGGTGGAGCGGCAGGTAGCCGCCGCGGTCAAGAGGGTCGCGGGCCGCTGTCCCGTGGTGGCCGAGTTCTCCTGCTACCATGTCGGGAGCTTTCAGGACCCCGATCTCCTGATGGAGGCCGCTCGCCGCGCCTACGGCAGCGGCGCCGAAGCGTCGGGGATCTACCGCAGCCACGCCGTGGAGCAACTCGGTTTCTGGCCCCTGTTGGAGAAGATCGCCGCGCTTTGATCTCCGGTGAGGACACGAACGATGAAGTCCATGCGAGGACGACGCCTCTGGTTCCCGATTGCCGTGATGGTCCTGTGCTTCCCGGCGGTCCGGGCGGAAGATCCCCGGATCGTATCGGTGGAGAAGATCTGGGACCGGGGTCTTCACAACGCCTTCACCGACCTGATCCGTTTCCGCGAAAGGTGGTTTTGCACCTTTCGGGAGGGCGAACGGCATGCCGCCGGTCAGGACGGACGGATCCGGGTCATCACCTCATCGGATGGTGAGAGCTGGGAATCGGCTGCCCTCCTGGAGACGGCGGGGGTGGACCTGAGGGATCCCAAGCTCTCCCGGACGCCCGATAATCGCCTCATGCTGGTCGCCGGCGGCAGCATTTACAGGGATGATTCGTTCCAGACCCGGGTGCCCCGCGTCGCGTTCTCACCCGACGGCTACGAGTGGACGCCTCCACGGCGTGTCCTGGCCGAAGAGCACTGGCTCTGGCGCATCACCTGGCACAAGGGCACCGCCTACAGCGTCTCCAAGATGGGAGACGGGAAGAACACCCGCCGAGTGATCCTCTACTCGAGCCCGGACGGCATCGAGTGGAACTGGATCACGGTATTCAGAAACATTCCTCCGTGGCCCAACGAGGCCACCATCCGCTTTCTTCCCGGGGACGAAATGATGATCCTGTTGCGGCGCAACGCCACCGGTTGGATCGGCACCAGCCAACCTCCCTATCGGAAGTGGACGTGGCACGACACGGGGCACCGGTTGGGTGGGCCCAATTTCATTCGCCTGCCCGACGGCCGGCTCTGGGCGGGAAGCCGCGCCTATACCGGAGATCCCACCACGATCCTGGCCCGCATGACCCGGAACAGCTTCGAGCCGGTCCTGACCCTGCCCAGTGGCGGGGACACCAGCTATCCCGGCATGGTCTGGCACCAGGGACTGCTCTGGATCAGCTACTACTCGTCGCACGAAGGGAAGAGCAACATCTACCTGGCGAAGGTCCGGCTGCCGGAGGAGTGATTCACACGCGGATCTGTCCGTCCCCCACGATGACGAACTTCTCCGTCACCAGGCTCTCCAGCCCCATGGGTCCGTAAGCGTGCAGCCGGGTGGTGCTGATTCCGATCTCGGCGCCCAGGCCCAGCTCTCCTCCGTCGGAAAAGCGGGTGGAGGCGTTGACCAGGACCACTGAGGAGTTGACCCGGTTCAGGAACGCCTCGCCCGTGGCCTGGTTTTCGGTGACGATGGATTCGGTGTGGTCGGAACCGTAGGTTTCGATGTGGGCGACGGCCTCGTCCAGGTTTGAGACGACCCGCACGGCCAGGATCAGGTCCAGGAACTCTTCGTGGTAGTCCTCATCCGTCGCCGGCGTGGCTTCCGGGAGGATTTCGCAGGTCCGGTCATCTCCCCGCAGCTCGACTCCCGCCTGGTCCATCCGCCGGGCAAATCGGGGAAGGAACCGGGCGGCCGCCTTTTCGTGGATCAGGAGGTTCTCCACGGCATTGCAAACGGCGGGCCGGGAGATCTTGGCGTTCTCGGCGATGGTCAGGGCCTTTTCCAGATCGGCTTCCTCATCCACATAGATGTTGCACACCCCCTTGTAATGCTTGATGACGGGGATTCGGCTCGTTGCCGCAACGAAGCGGATCAACCCCTCGCCTCCCCGGGGAATGATCAGGTCGATGAACTCCTCCTGGCGGACCATGATGGCGATGGCGTTGCGGTCAGTGGTGTCCAAGAGCCGGCACGCATCCGAGAGGCCGGCCGGCGCCAGCGTCCTGGCCACCAGGTCCACCAGGGCCCGGTTCGAATGGATGGCCTCGGAGCCTCCCTTGAGGACGGTGGCGTTTCCGGCCTTGAAGCAGAGGGAGAAGGCGTCGATGGTGACGTTGGGCCTGGCCTCGTAGATGATGCCGATCACTCCCAGGGGGATGGTCCGCTTGGCGACCTGAAGCCCGTTGGGCCGGGTCCAGCTCTGGCGGTCGACGCCCACGGGGTCGGGCAGCCGGGCCACCTCCCGCAGGCCCCGGATCATGGAGTCCATCCGCTTGGAGTCCAGTTTCAGCCGATCCAGCAGCGCGCCGGTGAGACCCTTTCGGGCGCCCGCTTCCAGGTCCCGGGCGTTGGCCGCCAGCAACGTCGCGCGCGCGTCGGGCTGCGACAGCCGATGGGCCAGGTCTTCCAGCAGTGCGTTCTTGGCGTCCGTGGACAGCTCGGCCAGCCGGCGGGAAGCCGCCTTGGCCCGCCTGGAGAGCTGGACGATCTCGTTTTCCAGTGAGGTCACGGTTGTGGTCATCATTCTTCTCCCGCAAATCAGGGGACGGTCATTTTACCAGCACCAGGTTGTCTCTATGGATCACCTCGTCGTAGTAGCTGTAGCCGAGTCGTGCGCGGATCTCTTCGCTCTTGCAGCCCCGAATCGCCGCCACCTCCCTGGAACTGTAGTAGCTCAGACCCCGGGCGATCTCCCGGCCGTCGGGTCCCATGACCCGGACCGGGTTTCCCGAGTGGAACGTGCCTTCCACCGCGGTGATGCCGATGGAAAGGAGGCTCTTGCCCTGTTGAGTCAGCGCCCGCGCGGCGCCCCGGTCCACGATCAGGCGCCCCTGTGGCTGGAGCGAATGCAGGATCCAGTGCTTCCGGGCCGAAAGCCGCTCCTTGAACGGAAGGAAGAGGGTGCCCACCTCCCGTCCCTCCAGCGCCGTCTCCAGGATTCGCGCGTCCAGGCCGCTGACCAGCAACGAGGGAATTCCCGACTCGGCCGCCTTGCGGATCGACAGCAGCTTGGAGCGCATCCCGCCGCGGGTAACGGACGCCGAATTCCGGGTGTCGCGCGTATGGCTGAAATGCCAATCGGTGATCTGCTCCACCGTGGAGATCAGTCGTCCATCCTCCGGGGCGCCCTCCCGGATCTGCTCGTAGAACCCGCCCACCGTGGAAAGAATCAGCAGCAGGTCGGCTTGAACCAGGACCGCGACCTGCGCCGAGAGCTGGTCGTTGTCGCCGAACTTGATCTCGTTGACGGCCACCGTGTCGTTCTCGTTGACCACGGGGAGGATTGCAGACGCGAGCAGCGTCTCCAGTGTGTTTCTGGCGTTGAGATAACGTTCCCGATTGTGCATGTCGTCCCGCGTCAGAAGGACCTGCGCCGTGTGCCGGCCCAGCCGCGAGAAGAGGCGTTCGTAGACGGACATGAGGAGGTTCTGACCGACGGCGGCGCAGGCCTGCAACTGGGGGATGGTCTTGGCCGAACCGGTCAACCCCATGACCGGAGCCCCGGCCGCCACCGCTCCCGACGTGACCAGCACCAACTGGCGCCCTTCCGCCAGGAGGCGGGCCATACTGTCCACGAGGCTGCCGATTCGCTTCGTGTCCAGGCGCTGCCGGGAGTCCACCAGGACTCCGGAACCCACCTTGACCACGATGCGGCCCGCCCGGGCCAGCGAACGGCGAACCTGTAGCCCCCTGTTCGTTGTCATGTCCGGCGCCCATCTTCCGGGCTTGTTATTGTCAAATCAAATCAAGAGTAGATAATTGGCCGATGGAGATGATTCGGTCCTGGCTCTTTGTCCCTGGCCATCGGCAGAAAATGATCGATAAATCGCCCGGCCGGGGTTCGGATGCATTGATATACGATCTTGAGGACGCCGTCCCGCCGAATGAGATGGAGGCGGCCCGAACGAAGGTGGCCGCGGCCTTGAGTGCGGCGCGGGAGGGACCTCGCCGGTTCGTTCGGATCCACGCCGCCGGCCATGGAGCCGTGGACGGAGATCTGCGCGCGGTGGTCCGGCCCGGCCTGGAGGGGCTGGTGCTCCCCAAGGTGGACTGTCCGGAGGACGTGCGGACCGTCGATCGTTCGCTGACGGAACTGGAGCCTCAGGCAGGCGTGGCGCCTGGAAGTGTTCGGCTGGCGGCGATGATCGAGAGCGCCGTGGGTCTGATTCAGGCGCCGGCCATCGCCGTATCTTCTCCCAGACTGGCGGCGCTCATGTTTGGGGCCGAGGACTTTGCCGTCGATCTGGGCCTGTTCTCGTTTCGCCAGGGAGGTCTATTGGCCTACGCACGCTCCGCGCTGGTGGTGGCCGCGGCCAGTGCCAAGCTGGAGGTGGTGGACAAGGTCTACGTCGATTTTCGGGATCCGGACGGCTTGGCCCGGGAGACTCAAGCGGCGCGGGAACTCGGGTTCACGGGAAAGCTTCTGATCCATCCGGCTCAGATCGAAGCCGTCCATCACGTTTTCCGTCCGACGGATCAGGAGGTCGAGTCTGCACGCCGGGTGGTGGCGGCTTTCAAAGCGGCCCCGGAGGAGGGGACGATGGCCGTCGACGGGAGGATGGTGGACCTGCCGGTGGTCAAGCGAGCGCAGTGGATTCTCCGATCCGCCCCGAAAAAGGGGTCATCCTGCCGAGGAGAAAAAGAAGATGGCATCCAGGCGTGAGTTCCTGACCACGGCTGCCATGGGCGTGGCCGCCAAGGCCGTCTCGGCGACTCCGGGATACGTGGGCCACGGATCGAACACGTCGGATAAGAAGATCCGCATCGGGATCGTTGGAGGCGGGTTCGGTTGCAACTTCTACTGGCACGAGCATCCGCGGTGTGTGGTCGAAGCCGTGACCGACCTCTACCCGAAGCGCCGGAAGAGGCTCCAGGAAGTCTACGGTTGCGACAACGTCTACGACTCCATGGGGGAAATGCTGCAGGAGAAGACGAACGACCTGGACGCCGTGGCGGTCTTCAGCGGGGCTCTCGACCATGTGAAGCACACGAGAATGTGTTTCGAGAGAGGACTCCATGTGATCGCCGCGGTACCAGCCTGCTTCACCATGGAAGAGGCGTACGAGCTCAAGGAGCTGAAGGAAAAGACGGGTCTCCGATACATGATGGCCGAGACCAGTTACTACAACACGGCCTGCATCTACGCCCGAGAGCTTTTTCAGAAGGGCGGATTCGGAGAGTTGTTCTACAGCGAAGTCGAGTACTATCACGATGTCTATCGCGAAGACATCATCAACAATCCGAAGTCCAACTACTACGATCCCGACGGTTCCGTGAGCTGGCGGCAGGGGTTTCCTCCCATGCACTATCCGACCCATGCTCTGGGCTACATCGTGGGAGTCACGGGCGAGCGTATCGTCAGGACCTCGGCTCTGGGATGGGGGGATCCGGGAGAGATGGCCATGTTCAAGGCCAATCCGTACCGGAACCCGTTCTCCAACGCCGGCGCCTGGATGCAGACGGATCAGGGCCACATCGTACGCTGCAACATGTTCTGGCACATCGCCGCGGGGGGCGAGCGAGCCAACTGGTTCGGCGAAAAGGGAACCTTCTACATGACCCGGGAGGGCATCCATCGCGTCATTTGGGACGGGCGGAACAGCAAGCCGAAGGAAGTGACCCTGCCCGAGTACTGGAACACCGGCCGGTTGCCGCCGGCGATGCGGCACGAGAGCGGTCACGGCAGCAGCCACACCTTCCTCACGGCGGAGTTCGTCAATGCGCTGGTGGAGGACCGGGAGCCGGCCATCGACGTCTACGAGTCGCTGGCCATGACCGTGCCGGGAATCGTTTCCCACCAGTCCGCCCTGCGCAACGGTGAGCAGATGGAGGTTCCCCAACTCGACCCGGCAACCTGACGGCCTGCAAGGGTCTTCGCGAAACCGGATTCACACAGCCAATCGGTGCGTGGTGGAGGCCGGTTGCCGTCCGGATGAGAGGCAATATGGACAATCCGCGGTCTGTAGAGACGTTTCAGAGCCGTTGCCGCTTCGGTCTGGCACAGGCGGATATCACTCCGCCCGTCGGCATCTATCACCGAATGTGGGGCGCCGCCAGCCACGACCGCTCCACCGGCGTGCATCGTCCCCTGACGGCATCGGCTCTCGCGTTCGGGTCACTTGAGGAGGGAGGGCCTCCTTCGGCGTCCGAGCAGATCCTGATCCTGTTGGACCACGTCCTGTTGTGGCCCGCCGAGATGGACCTGCTGCTGGAAAGGGCGAGCCGGCTCTCCGGGGTCGGCCGCGACTCCCTGTTGGTGGTGTTCTCCCATACTCATGCCGCCGGCCTGATGGGCATGGAGCGAGAGTCCCTGCCGGGCGGAGAGCTGATCCGCGGCTATCTGGAGCGGGTCGCGGCCTCGGTGGGCGATCTGATCTCGGCGGCCAGGTCGCGGCGGCAGACGGCCATCATCAGATACGGCTTCGGCCGCTGCTCGTTGGCCCGGAACCGGGATCTGTGGGACGAACAGTTGCAGCAATACGTGTGCGGGTACAATCCCGAAGGGCCGTCGGACGACGCTCTCCTGGTCGCTCGGGTCACCGGCGAACGGGATGAGCCGTTGGCGTCCATCGTCAACTACGCGTGCCATCCCACGACTCTGGCCTGGCAGAACACGCTCATCAGCCCCGACTTTCCAGGCGCCATGCGGGAGGTCGTCCAGCGGGAGACCGGCGCGCCCTGCCTCTTCCTACAGGGCGCCTCCGGGGACCTGGGACCCAAGGAGGGATTCGTGGGGGACCCGGAAGTGGCGGACCGGAACGGACGCCAGCTCGGCTACGCCGCCCTCTCGGCCCTGTGTGATCTGCCGCCTCCCAACCGGTGCTTTCGATACACCGGGCCCCGGGAGTCCGGCGCCACCCTGGGAACCTGGTCCTGGACCCGGTTTTCCCGCGGGGCGGTGGGACGAAGCCGCCGGTGGAAGATGAGGCGCTGGGCCATCGACCTCCCGTACCGCGGGACTTCGCTCACCAGGGCTCAGGTCGAATCCGAGCTGGAACGGTGCCAAGCCGAGGAAGCGCAGGCCCGCGCTGGCGGAGACCAAACCCGAGCCGCCGATTTCCGGGCTTTGGCCGAGCAGCAGACCCGCCGGCTGCAACGGCTCGAATTCCTCCCTTCGGGAGAGAGCATGGCCTGTTCGATCTGGCTCTGGAGCCTCGGGGACGCTTTCTGGCTGGCCGTGGAAGGGGAGCCCTACCAGTTGTTGCAAACTTCTTTGCGGGAGCGGTTTCCGGGAGTGCCCATCATGGTGGCTTCCCTGGCCAACGGCGCCCGGGCCAACTATTTGCCGCCGGCCGCCGCCTACGGATCGGGGCGTTACCCGGACACCATCGCCGTCCTGGCCAAGGGTGCTCTGGAAACGATCATCGACCAGGCTGGGAACCAGATCGACAAGTGGCTGAGGTCCGAATAGCCCGTTCCTCTTCCCCGGTCCGGCGGCGGGTCGTCATCTCAACGAGGACGCCGCCGGGCGTTGCTCAGAAAGGCCAGCAGGCTGGCCAGTTCCTCCCGGCTCACCTGTTCCTCCAGGCCTGAGGGCATGACGGAGACGTTGCCGGGCCGGATCTCGCGAATCTCCGACCGGGCGACCCGCACCTCGGTGTCCGGTCCGGTCACCAACCGGACCTCCTCTTGCCCGTCCCGGGTGACGACTCCCTGGTGGATCTCTCCCGATTCGGTCACCACCACCACCGGTTCGTAGCCGCGGACGAAGCTGGCGCTGGGAAACAGGATGGACTCCAGCAGATCGCGCCTGGATCGAACGTCGCCGATCCGGGTGAGATCGGGCCCGGACCGGCCCCCCTGGTAGCCGATGGCGTGGCACGAGGAGCAGGCGGCGTTGCTGCTGTTGAAGACGTCCTGGCCCCGGCGAATATCCCCTTCGTCCAAAGCCGCCAGAAGATCCTCCAGACGTGTTTTCTGCTGGACCGGATCCATTGCCAGGGAGGCCAGGAGTTGCTCCCCCTGTCGTTGCACGGGAGGCGGAAAGTTGGCCAGGGTCTGCTTCATGACGTCGGCCCGCAGTCCGTTCAGCCCTTTTGAGTTCCGGACGGCCGCCATCAGCCGCCGGCCGAGATCTTCGTCTCCGCCGTCGCGATAGGCGCCAAGCAGCGGTGAGAGCACCAGGGGGCCGGCGGTCCGGACCGTCTCGGTCAATTCCAGCATCTGATGGCGGTTCGGCCGGGACCTGCCCAAAACGCCAGCGGCGCCGGTGCGGAGGTTCACCGCCGCCGCGGATCCCAGGTTCTCCTGCAACATTTCAAAGAGATCGGGGTCGAGTTCGTCCAATTCTCCCGGTATGGCCGCCAACGCATTCACCCGCAACTCGGGTTCAAGGGTCGAGTCGCGCCCGGCGAGGAGCAGCGCCGTTCGCAGACGCCCGGCGTCCTCGTCCCCAGGGTTCGGCAGGCTGCGGAGGGCGGACACCGCCTCCCGGATCAAAGCTTGGTCTCCTCGCGTCAGGACCGCGACGAATCCGTCGACCCATGCGGACGGCGTCTCCTTGAGGGTGCTGCCGGCCATGGCCCGCAACGCCGTCTGGCGGGACTCGATGGAACCGGCGCCGGCAACGGTCGATGCCAGCAAGCTTTGGATGGTGCCGTTTTCTGCGAACCTGGCCAGTTGCCGGGTCAATTCCGCCCTCTCCTCGGAGCCCGGATGGCGACGGGCCAGACGCCGGCGAAAATACCGGGCCAACGCGTCTCCCCACTCCGGATGGCCCCCGGCGATCCAGGCGGCCGTCTGCTTGAGGATCGGATCCCCGGACGCCAGCAGAGGAGTGACGGACTCCGGCGTCAGTCCTCCCGCGGGCATCTGGTCCAGGGCGATGAGCGCGGCGCGCCGGGTATGGGCGGAAGTGGCGCGCAGCCCGGCAGCGGTGCCGTCGGGATCGGCAATCTCGATCAGTGCATAGATCAGGGAGTGCTCCAGGATCCGGTCGTTCTTCGACCCGGTCCGAGTCAGCAGGCCGGGGACGGCGCGGCGGTCGCCGATGCGTCCCAACGCCTCGGCGGCCACCCTCCGAATGGATGCGGAACCCTGCTCCAGAAGCTCCAGCACCCTGGGTCCGCTGCCGGCGTCCCGCCAGACGCTGACCGAATGAAGGGCGGCCTGCCGCACGCTCTCGTCCGCGTCGGAGAGCGCCGGCCGAACGGCGGCGCGGGCCTCCTCGTGATGGATGCGGGTCAGTGTCCAAACGGCGTTTCGGCGCGCCTCGACGGAAGCGGAGGTGGCGAGCGTCCGCCTCAGCGCCTCCACCGCCGGACTCCCCGTCTTGGCCAGCGCCGCCATGGCCCGGTTCCGTACGGCGGGGCGCCGATCATCCAGGAATGCCGTCAGTCGGGCGCCGCCGGCGTTGTCCCAGTCGATGCTCAGGCCCCTGGGATCCGCCGGCCCCGGCGCGCCCTTGCGCCGGATCCGGTAGATCCCGCCCAGGACATCCGGCTTGTGGAGCTGGGACGTGGGGCAGCAAAGCTTGTACCAGCCTCCCGTATCGGCCACCAGCAGGCTGCCGTCGGCGTCCTCCAGTACGTCGGTGGGATGGAAGTCCCGATCGCCGGAGACCAGGAAGTCCGAGTCCCGGGTCTTGAAGGTCGCGCCGCTGGGCTCCAGAACGTGGCGCGTCACCTTGTTCAGGTTGAAGAGGCAGGCAAACAGGTTGCCCTGGTACTCGCTGCCGAAGACCCGGGAGGCATAGATGGCCTGGGCGCAGGGAGCGGCCGGGCCCAGGTGCAGCATGGCCGGCAGCAGGTCCCCGGTCCTGGCGTGGCCGTGGAGGACGTCGTGCGGTTTTCCGTAAACGCTGCCATGGACGGCGTGAATGATCCCGTCGCGGCGGCCCAGTTTCGGGTGCTGGACGAAGGTGGACGCCAACAGCCGTTCTCCACGGGGCGTGAAGACGACATCCACGGGGTTGTCCATCCCTCCGGACAGGACCGGCTCGATCCAGGAATCTGAGGGCCGCCGCCGGAAGACATGGGCGGCGCGGGTGACCAGGGGAGGACCGTCCGGCCGTTCGTAGGTCTGCTCGGCGAAGGCGCCCTTGGTCCAGTAGATCCAGCCGTCCGGTCCCAGGTAGGGACCATGGAGATCGTTGGCGCACCCGGTGAGGGTCTTGCCCGCGAACCATTCCTCCCGCCGGTCGGCGATGCCGTCGCCGTCGGTGTCCGTCAGCTTCCAGATGCTGGGAGGCGCCGCCACGTAGAGCGAGCCGTCGAACCAGAGGGCGCCCTGGGGAATCATCATGCCGTCGGCGAACGGCGTGCTCCGGTCGAAGCGGCCGTCCCCGTCGGTGTCTTCCAGCCGCTTGACGCGGTGCGTTTTCTGTTCCAGTTGTTGCTCGACCGGGTCGTTGGAACCGGAGGACTCGGTCACGTAGAGTCGCCCCTGCTCGTCGAAATCGATGGATATGGGACGTTCCACCAGCGGCGGCCCGGCGACGAGCTCCACCTCGAATCCTTCGGCCACCGTCAACGTGGAGTCGCCCGGCGTTTCGTCAATCTGAAAAAGCCGGTACAGCAGAGCCGAAGCGGCCAGCAGGACCAACCCGCAGAGCAGGAAAGCGCGAGGAAAATCGGTTTTCATGGATAGGGCCTCTCCGGTATGGTGCCGGCTACGCAAACAACGCGCTTGATTTCACTCTATTCTCTTTCCTCGACTTTTCAGAACAGACGCCGCTCCGGAGCCGAGTGGAGGATATCCGGATGGTTGTTCCGGACGTTGTTCACCATGGTGCTGACGGGGCGCTTCTCGTAGGGGCCGGTACAGGGCTCCCGTACCAGATCGAGGAGGCTCGATACTGAAGATGCCGGATTGAGCCAGTCGTCGAATCGCGCGGGGTCGACGATGGTGGGTTGGCGGTGATGGATGCCGGCAAGATCCGGAAAGGCTGCCGTCGTGATGATGGTGAACGTCTCCCGAGCATCCGCGGGACCGCTCCAGCGCTCCCACAGCCCGGCAAACGACAGGGGAGAACCGTCGGCCAGGGCCAGGAAATAGGGTTGCTTGCTGCGGCCTTCCTTTCGCCACTCGAACCACCCGTTCGCCGGCACCAGGCAACGGCGGGAACGGAAGGCGGAGGCGAACGACGGCTTGGAGTGGACCGTCTCCGACCGCGCGTTGATCAGCCGGAAACCGATCCGGACGTCCTTGGCCCAGGACGGCACCAGTCCCCAACGCAGTTTCACGACCGTGCGCCGTCCGGCCTCGTCGAGCCTGCAGGCCGCAAAGTCCTGGGTCGGCGCGCCGTTGTATCGGGCCGTCATAGGCAAAGGCGCGACCGGATCCTTGTGGCGGTACAGCTCGTGGACCTGACTCCAGGACATCATCTGAGTGAAACGGCCGCACATGATCGGACAATCTCCGCTTTCTAATCGCCAGGCGAATAGTCGAACTCGTCGAAAGGGAATATGGGCCGGGGCATCCTCACGAACGGGAGCCTGGTCAAGTCGGGGCTGCAGCATCCCGGGCTGTTCACGATGATGATGGAACGAGCGATGGGTTCGTACTCGGTACGCATTCCCAGCGGCGACTTGACCAGCACCAGCTTCATGTCCCGCGGTTCGATTCCGTGGCTTCGATACAGCTCCGGATCGGTTGTGGGAACGGGCCGCTGGGAGATCAGCAGGCGGATGCGTCCGATGGACAACACGACGGCCCTCCCCATCTCGACCTTGCGGCCCGTGTAGACACGGCCCTTGTAACGGAACTCGCCGTCGGAAATGAGTTTGACCTTGCCCGTGACGCGAACGGGCGAGGCGTAGTCGGGATCCAACCTTCCCCCCACCCTCAGGGTGACGGTATTCCCGACTCCCGCCCGGATCGCCTTCTCGACCGCGACGGGATCGACGACCACGGCCGCCGTCGGCACATTGATTCCCTTGCTCAGGATGCCGGCCAGAATGCTGGTCCCGTCGCCGGGCGCGCCCCCCATGGTTCCGTCCGCACCCTCTCCAAGCACCACCGGACCCCCGCGTACGGAAAGGGCCTGCTCCAAGGCGTCCTCCACCGTGGGGAGGGCAACGACGAACGACTCTCGGACGGACCAGATGAAGCGGGCCAATTCATTGGCCTGAGATCTGGCCCGTACCGGATCGCCGTCGGTGATGACCAGCGAGGCCCAACCCAGCTCCTCCACGTCCATCCAGGGTTGGACCGCAAATACTGAAGCGGAGACGGTTGTTCCCCGGCCCTCCAAGGACCGGACACGGTCGTAAATCCGGCGGAATTCGCCCCGGTCCGTGAGCATGTTTTCCGCCTGGACCACCATGGGGATCTTCACGGCGTGCATGGTGGGGCGGACCTCGCGCCGGAGAAGGGAGATCATCAGGTCGCCCGCCCGCCGTCCGGTGTCGTAAAGGTCCACGTGGGGACAGGTCTGATAGCCCACCAGGGCATCGGCGTTCTCCCGCATGGCGCGGGTCAGGTTGGCATGGAGATCCAAGGTGGCGACGATGGGAACCGAGGGCCCCAACAGCTCTCTGGCCTCCCGCAGGACGGCGCCGTCGCAACTGTCGATTCCCTCGCCGGCCCAGGCGCCGTGCAGCGCCAGGAGCAATCCGTCCAGGGGGCCTGCCTTTCTGATTCCCTCCTTGAGTTCATCCAGCAGCGAGTGGAAATCGCCGGCCTTGATCCTGCCGTAACTGACGGCCCATCCACCCAGAATGGGCGCGATTCGCGCCCCGGCCCGGGTCAGCGCATCCACGAATCCATGCAGCTCGCTGTTTTCCGTTTGGTGGCTTTCGATCAACTCGCGTCCCGGGGTCATCAGGAAGTGGTCCCGGACCGTGGCTTGAGGGGAAAAAGTATTCGTCTCTTGCAATAATGCAGCGATTGCAATTTTCACGGAACGGCTCCGTTGTGCTCTGTTTCTCAACGGAAAAGTCTATGTTCGCGCCGTTCACCGTACAAGTCCTCCAGGAGTTGTTTCCATGAATCGAAGAAGCTTTATCGAGACCGGTCTGACGGCCGGAGTGGCGGCCGCCTCGACCGGTGTTCCTCAGGCGCAGGGGAAGAGAACGGGTCGACTCACGCTCCCGCAGCCGCGCAAGATCGCGGGAGAGGTGTTCGGCGCCGGCGGCTACGACGCCATCTGGACCCTCGTGAACGTGGGATTCGTGGTCCGGCTGGGGGAGGTGATCATCTTCCTGGACCCGATCCTCCAGAGCGGCAATCCACTCTATGCCGAGTTGCGGGAGGCGCGCCGGAAGGCGGACCGGCTTCCTCCGGAGGTCCGTTTCTACGACCCCGACAGCCTGTACATGGAGACCGAGCACTACCCGCTCTCCGGGTCCGACGTGAAGCGGGCCGATTACGTCCTCGTGACCCACGATCACACCGACCACTGCGAGCCCCGGTCGGTCAAGGCTCTCTCCCGTCACAATCCCCGGATTCTGGCACCGCCGTCGTGCCACCCCATGTTGATCGAAGAGGGAGTTCCCAAAGAGCAGTTGCAGGCTGTGGCCCATGGGGACCGCATCCGCGGCGAGGGTTTCACCGTCCGGATTCAATACGCCCGGCATGGAAATTCAGAGGGCGCCTGCGGCTTCCTTCTCGAGACCCGCTACGGCAACATCTACCATCCGGGCGACGGCCGCTTCGACCACCCTCACAAGGGCGAGAACTGCAACCTCGAGGTGGACTACCTGCTGCTTCCCATCAACGACACCAACCTGGGCGTGGGGTTCGCGGCCCTCTTGACGCAGATCCTGCAGCCGAAGGTGGTCATCCCCTGCCACTACGGATTCACGTCCCCTCCGGTGAGGTCGCAGGGAGGGCACCCGGCGGAGTTCGTCACGGCGCTGGCGGCGCGCAACTATCGCTTGCCGGCCACTGACGTCCTGATCCTCAAGCCGGGAGGAAAGGTCGTCCTGGTCTGAATCGGGCGCTTCCCGTCCGTCCGGGTTGGACCTTCCAGAGGTTGCAGCGGGGATCGTCTCAAGCGTAACCTTGCGGCGGCCTCGGTCCGGCCCCGGGAGCCGGAACGGATGCCGTTCCCATCAAAAGGTTGAGATAGAGGAACCGATATCGGAAGGAAGGCACATGAACCGGATCGTAATCGTCGTCCTGGTCGTTTTCGCAGTCATTCAAGGAAGCTGGACCCTGCTGCCGGCCCAATACATCCCGCAGGTGACTCCCGAGCACAAGCAGCTCTTCGTCGACGACCACATCATCGGGAAGCTGGTCAATGTCAAGCGCACTCTGCACCAGCCCACGAAGCACCCGGACCCCATGATCCGGCCCGTGCATCCCTGGGAGAACTTCGTGGTGCAGGCGCGCACGGCCCCTTTTTGGGTCCCGGATGAGAAGCTGTGGAAGTTCTACTACATGGCCTTCGCCAAGAAGGGGAAGGGGACGAAGGAGCAGCATACCTCCCTGGTCGCCGTCTCCAAGGATGGGCTCCGCTGGGACAAGCCGGTGCTGAACCTGGTCGAATGGGACGGGTCCAAGGCCAACAACCTGGTGGCGGAGCATGACCGAAGCGAACAGTTCCTCTATCACGTCGTCTACGATCCCCACGACGTGCCGGAACGGCGCTACAAGGGCATGTTCGGAATTGGGAAGCGGCAGCCGGCGGTATCGCCGGATGGCCTTCACTGGACCCCTCTGGAGGTCTCCGCCGTCCCCAGCGCCGACGAATCGCAGATGATCTACGACGAGCTGGGCAAGCAGTTCCTCTCCACCGTCAAGCACGCCGCACCTTACGGAAGGTCGGTCTACCTGGCCGTGAGCAAGGATTTCGCAAACTGGACCGAGCCCAGGCTCATCTTCCACGCGGACGGCGAGGACCAGGTCGTGGGCCGGCAGCGGATCGCCGAGCGCGTGTCCGATCCCCGCTGGGTCCCCATGGCCATCAACCAGCCCTCCCACTACAACGTGGACATCTACAACATGCCCGTCTTCCCCTACGAGGGCATGTACCTGGGCCTGCCCATGAAATTTCATCAGACCGGCCCCACGCCCATCGGTAACCAGGATGGGTTCCACATGGTGGAGATGGTCTCCACGCGGGACCTGAGGGAATGGCAGAGGGTGGCGGGACGGGCCATCTTCATCCCCCTCTCCTACGACGGGTTGGGCCGCTACGACACCGGCACCATCGTTCCGCCGACGCGTCCCATCGTGCGGGACGGTGAGTTGTGGCTCTACTACAGCGGGATGCGGCGGCGATTTCAGCCGGACAACATCGGTCCTCTCGTGGACGGACGGCGGCGCTACGTGTCGGTCCCGGACAACGGGGCCATCCTGCTGGCCAAGCTGCGCCTGGACGGCTTCGTTTCCATGGACGCCGGCCACCAGGAGGGGACTCTCACGACTGTCCGCCTGAACTTGGAGGGCCGAAGGTTGTTCGTGAACGCCGACGCCTCCGGCGGCCAGATCCGGGCGGAGATCCTGGGTCCCACCGACACTTTCTCGCTGGACAAGAGCATCCCGGTCAAAGGAGATCACCTGAAGGGCGAGCTCAAGTGGAAGGGGACTCCCAATTGGGCCGCGCTGGAAGGAAAGCAGGTCCGGATCCGCTTCCACATGCGTCAGGCGAGCCTCTATGCATTCTGGACGGAATAGGCCGAACCCATGACCGCTACGGGATCGACACAACCGCGCGTGATGCGGGTCTCGGGAGAGACCGTCACGGCCCTGGCCTGGATCGGGCCCATGCTCATGCTCCTGGCCGAGGCCATCGGCAGCGGCGAGATCCTCACCGAGCCGGTGGCGGGCGCCCGCTACGGAGGGGCCCTGCTGTGGCTCATCCTCCTGACCATCGTCACCAAGGCCTTCTGGAACGAGGCCATCGGCCGGGTCTCCATCGTCACCGGCCAGAACTTCCTGGAGGCCTGCTCCGGGATGGGACCGCCGTTCTCCTGGGTGCCCTGGATCTGGTTCTGCATCAACCTGATCAAGGACTTCCTGCTGCGAGGCGGGATCGTGGCCATCGCCGGGCTCATCTGCCACGACATCTTCGGCGGACTGCTGCCGGGAGCGGGCGAGATCCAGCAGCAGGTGTTCTGGACCTTCCTCAATTTCCTGCTGGTCTGGGTGATTCTCATCGTCGGCGGCTACCGGCCGGTGGAGACCTTCAACACGGTCATGTGCCTGCTGTTCACGCTGAGCCTGCTGATCTGCGCCAGCTTCGTGGCTCCGGACGTGACCGGAGAGCTGGGCCGGGGCCTGGTGCCGCGAATGGCCACCGATTTCGACCAGTTGCTGGTCATGATGTTCCTGGCCGGGATCGTCATGGCCGGTTCGGGAACCATCAAGTACAGCGCCTGGGCCGAAGAACGGGGGATGGGGCTTCTGGGCCACGCCCGGGAACATGGCCGTTTGACGCGGGAGCAGTTTCAGCCCAACTCGCCCGAGGAGGTAAGCCGCATGCGGGGCTGGCTCCGGATCAACCGGACCAACATCGTCCTGACCTATGTGCTGGGCCTCATCGTCTGCATGTCCACCTTCATCCTGGGCGTCGGCATTCTGCACCCGGCGGGCATCACCCTTGGGGGTCCGGGCCTGGCGCGGGAGTTGAGCCTGATGATGACCGAGGTCCTGGGGCCCTGGTCCCGGAACGTCTTCTACCTGGGGGCGTGGGCCGCCATCATCAGCACCGCCATCTCCATCTTCGACGGCTCCTCGCGCATGTTCCTGCAGCCCCTGCGGATGAAGGCGCCGGGCCTGTTCGGCAGGCTGTCGCCCCAGGTCTGGCAGAAGTTGATTCTGAGCGCCATGATGGCCGGTTCCTGGGCCGTCTACGCCTTCTTCCCCAAGCCGGTCACCCTGGTCCTGGTCATGGGCGCCATCGACACACCCATGATCGGCATCATGATGGTCGCCTACGCCTTCCTGGGGCGGAAGTACCTGCCGGCCGAGTACCGCTACGGCAAGGCCTGGTGGGCCAGCATCGTGTTGATGGGATGCCTCTACCTGGTGCTGGGAGTGTCCTACGCGTTTCTGAAGTGACGAGAGCCGCGACTTTCCTGTCGCCGAATCCCGTAGTTGCACCGACGGGCGAGGGACTGAAAGTCCCCCTTCCAAGTCGCCCGTATCGTTGTTTCCGGGAAGAGAGGCCGAGGCCGCCGGGCGCGAAACTGAGACGGACTCGCGGAGACTCCACGAATCCGCAGATCTCAGCGCCGGGTCAGGTCCACATCGGAAACTGAGCCGCCCAACGTCTCCCGTGCAATTTCCAGGAGGTGCCGATGGTGGGTGAAGAAGAGCACCTGGGTCTTCCCGGCCAGTTCTCCCAGCACCTGGAAGCCGGCTCGCGCCCGGTCATCGTCGAAGTTGACGAACAGATCGTCGGCAACGAAGGGCAGGGCCGGGGCATGACCGAGATAGTCTTCGATGGAAGCGATGCGCAGAGCGAAGTAAAGCTGGTCTGCGGTTCCCCTGCTCATGCCTGGCACGGGAACGACCTCACCATCGGGCCTCGTTCCGATCAGATGAGCCTGATCCCTGGTGTCGTAGTCGACCCGAAGCTCGGTGAACGAGCCCCCGGTGACGGTCGCGAAGAGCTGGCCGGCGCGCCTGAGCAGAGGAGCCTGTTTTTCGCGCCTATAGCGGTCGATGGCCCACCGCAGCAAGAGGACCGAGGTCTGAACGCGGATATAGCGCTCGGAGATCTGGCCGAGGTCCACGAGAGCCTCCTGACGCGCCGCTTCGGCTCGGGCCGCCGCCGCGTCGCCGCCGACCGCCTGGAAAGCGCTTCGAGCCTGAGCTCGCTGCTCGGCAGCGGCGGCCAACCGGTCCCGCAATCGCCTCAGTCTGGCCTGGGTCGTGTCTTCCTGGGCCACGACCTGGTCCAGATCCACGTTTTCGCACTCTTCTTCCAACTCCGCCGCCGTCAGACCATCCCCTTGCTGCTCCAGTGCTTTCCGGATCGTAGCCAGCTCGAGGTGCAGCGCCCGCAGGGATTCGGATTTCTCAATGGCGTTGCTCAGCTCCCCACTGGTCCCCACGCCGGCCGCGTCCCTGAGATAGTTGACCGACC
Organism: Acidobacteriota bacterium; assembly: GCA_028874215.1. Lineage (NCBI taxonomy): Bacteria > Pseudomonadati > Acidobacteriota > Acidobacteriota bacterium. The sequence goes on along the minus strand of JAPPLF010000010.1, from coordinate 10,174 downwards.
CACGTGCCGCTTCGCGGTCCTCCACCAGGACGCGGAGGTTGTTCTCCAGATCTCTTGTCTCCTGCTCCTTCCTGGCCCGAAGGTCACGTGTGCGCCGAGCGTCGGCCAAGCGGTCCTCGATCTCCAAAACGGCGTCCTCGGCGGGTGTATCGGAGAGGTCTCCCGCCACCTCATGGACCATCTTCTCGACGAGGGCCTCGAAGTCGGCCACGTCTCGCCGGATCTTTCCGATGCGTTGATGGCGCAGGTCGTTGATCCGCAGGGACTTCTCTCGTATCCGGTCCATGACGTCGATCAGAGCGGACACCGAATCGGGATTCGAGCCCGTGGCGAGCCCGACATCGGTCAGGGCGGCCGACCACTCCTTCCGCCACCGGACCCACGCCTGCTCCGCCCGGGCCAACTCGCGGCGGCGACGCTCCAGGGTGGACTTCGCTTCCTGCAGGCGGTCCTCGAATCGACTCTTGGTGTCCGCCTCCTGCTCATGATCCAAACGTATTCCGTCCGCACGCTCCAGCAACATCGGAAGGGTCTGCTGCTCCAACAAGCCGGGGTCGGCGCCGAGTGACGAGAATTCGGCCAGGAGCTCCGCTCTGGCCTCTCGCAGCTCTTCGCAGTGGACCTCCAGCGTGCGGGCCGCCCTGGCCCGGTCGTCGACCGCTTCCAGCAGATCATTTCGCGTCTTCATCCACTCCAGCATGGCGTCGGGAGGCAACGGCAAAAATGGCGCCCGGCTCCACAAGGTCTCCCAATCGGCGTGCAGACGCTCGCCTTCCTGAACGAGCTCCTCCCGGAGTTGGGTGAGCTGAGACACGCCGGACTCCTGCTCCTCGATGGTGCGGGACATCTCCGCTAAGCGTCCGGCCGCTTCGGCGTTGTCGAATCGTCGGTCCGCCAAGTCGTCCGCGTTGCGTATCGCGGTTGCCACGGCCGTCGCCAGGTCATCGAGCGCGTGCGCGTAGCGCCCCGCCTCCTCGGCGGTCACCCGCAGATTGTCGATGTGCCTTTTCTTGGCCAATCTCCAGAGAGCGTCCCGATCGTCTCTGGCCTCCCGGAGGGTCTCCAAGGAGACGATCTGTTCCTCTTGCATGGCGCTCCGGAATTTTTTGCGAGCTCGATGAAGTTCCTTTTTGGCGCGGGCAAGTTGGCGGACCGCCTCGCGGTTGCGCCGCTCCCAGCTCTGCAGCTTGTCCCGATGCGCCTGCACGGTGGCCGCCGGGGGCACGCGCATCTCCCTGGCGGTTTCCGGACTCGGGACAGCCGGGTGCAAGGCGGAGAGCAGTCGATCCAGGCGATCCTGCGTGTGCTTGACGTCCAACTCCGCCCGGCGTACGCGCCCGGTGATGTCGCCGCTCTCCCGGATCGCCCTGATGACCGATCTCAACCGAGAGACATCGAAGGTCTCGCCCATGACCTCGATGGTCTGTCGAATCTCTTCGTGTTCGGCTTGCGCCTCCTGCACGTTCTCGTCCCGGTTCTCCCGGTCCGAGGCCAGCTTGCCTCGCTGGCTCAGGAGGGACCGCAGGACCCCCAGCTTGGTCCGCGCCGGTATGCGTGAGATCAACTTGCCGACTTCCTCTTTCCAGCCCAACTCGGCGGCCAGGTCCCGCAGCTCGACTTCCGCCGCGGCGAGCTCCGCCTGCCGCTTCGGAAGGTCATCCTTCCCGCGGCGGACCTCGATCCGGCGTTCATGGAGATGGGTGATGTCCGGGTCGCGAAGGATCAGCCGTTCATCGTATTTGAGAGTGCTCAACTCCTCCCGCGCTTGGGCCAGGCGACCGGAGAGAGTCTCGATCCGGGTGGTCAACTCGCTGTCCCTTCGCTCCGATTCCTCCAGGACCCGTCGAGCGTCTTCGGGCAGCAGGACGACCTTTTCCAACGCCGCAATATCCTTTTCCTCTTCCAGGTCGACCATGCGGCAGACCTCGCGATAGACGCGCCGGATGCGACTGAGCCGGCGAACTTCGGCGGAAAGATTCTCGAACTCGGACTCGATTCCGGCGTAGGCCTCTTCGGCGCGCTCGAACGCCTGTTTCAACTCATGCCACTTGTGGGCCGTGACCGTCCGTTGCCGCAGCTCCGTTCCGGCGTCCCTCAACCTGTCAAGAGCCCGATAGAACTTTCTGCGTCTCGCCCTTCTCGGCGCCCAGAGTCCGTCGGCCTCGTGGGAAAGCTCGTCCAGCAGATCTCGCAGGCCTGTAAGCCCGGCGCCAGCTGAGAACAGCACCTGCCCGACATCGTCCTTGGCTTCCAGAATCTCGCGACCGCCGGTTTCGAGCCGAACGTGGTCGAGACTGAACATCCGCTCGAAGAAAGGACGATCGGCGCCCGCCAGAAAGGGTCGCAACGCGGTCTCGCCGCCCGGCAGCGGAAGCTGGTCGGTCCCGAGCAGCGTATCCTTCCTGCCCTTGCGGCGAACCACCTGCAGCAACGCCTGTTCGTTTTCCAGGACGGCGCCGATCCGCAGGCTCCCGTAGTCGTGCAAAAAATTGTAGGGGGTTCTCACGGGGATGCCGAACAGGAGGTCCTCGATGGCCGAGAGCGCGGTGGATTTTCCGGCCTCGTTGAGACCGAACACCACGTGGAAATCGACCTCGCTGGCCGGAAACCCGAAGGAACGGTCCGTGAAGTGCCCGTAACGGAGCAGGTCAAGCCGTCCGAAACGCATTTCAGTCTCGTCCTTCCGTCAGCCGTGCGGACAGAAACGGCGCCACTCCGCCGATCAACGCCGCGTGGTCGCCGTCGACCGCGGCCTTCAGCACCGTATCCTCCACTGCGGACCGCACCTCCGACGGTAGCCGACGGACCATCCCACCGATGTCGGTCTCCAGCCGGCGCAGCAGGTCGGTATCGGACCCCGCCTCCTGCAGCATCCGGAGCAGTTCGCCGACGGCATCCTCCCGCCGCTCCAGGATTTCCGGGGCGATCGCCGGTTCGGTCTCCACGATCACCTTTTCCACCCAGGCCGCGTCATCCCCGAGGCCCAGCGCGACGGAGCGCGCCTCGGCGAGGAGTTGCTCCTCGTCCGTCAGAAGTCGGCCATGGACTTCGGTACGGCCTTGGAGCACGATGCGGCACGCCAGAAGACGACCTCCGGAGCAAGTGTCGACGGCATCATCAAGGGCATCCCGAATTCGATCCAAGACCTCGCCGAAGCTTGTCGCAGACCCCAAGTCGACCGTCACGACGGTCCAACGCACGACATCACAAGGCAAGGTTTCAAGATCTGAGATTTCGCCGTTGTCGATCGTGACCATGGTGGCGCCCTTGGCGCCGGTCTCCCGCACGTGCCGTCCCTGCAAGTTCCCGGGAAACACGATATGGGGCCGGGAATGAAGTACTTCCGCACGGTGAACATGCCCCAGCGCCCAGTAGTCGTAGCCCTTGCCGATAAGGTCGGCGAGTGCACACGGCGCGTAGTTCTCATGGCCGCTGGCACCCCCGAGTCCCGTATGCAGGACGCCGATGTTGAAGGCGCCCGGGAATGGTTCCGGATAATTCAGCGCCAGATTGTCCGTGACATCCCGTTGCCTGAAGCTCTGTCCGTGAAGGACGACGTTCAGGCTGTCAATCGCAATGGACTGTGGTCTTCGCGATCCGAAAACGTGCACATTCCCGGGCAGGGTGAGGCGGCGCGTGATCTGACTCCTGGCGTCATGATTGCCGTAGAGTAGATAGACGGGAATGCCGGACCTATGGAGGCGGCCCATCTCGCTGACGAAGTACAGGCCCGTCCGGTAGTCTCGCCAGTCGCCGTCATAGAGGTCGCCGGCGATGATCAGGAAGGAGACCTGCTCTTCGATGGCGAGTCCGACCAATTGATGCAAAGCTGTCCGGGTGGCGGTGCGAATGGAGTCGGCCGCGGAACCTTCATGTCTGGCAAGCCCCTTCAAGGGACTGTCCAGATGAACGTCTGCGGTGTGAATGAAGCGAAATGGATTCACAAGGGAAATATTCCTTCCGTTCAAGTACCGCTACGGCAAGGTCCGGTGGGCCGGCATCCTATTTATGGGATGCCTCTATCTGACCCTGGGAGTCTCCTACGCGTTTTTGAAGTGATGAGCGGCGACTTTCCTGTCGCCGACCAGGGGGGGCGGGGGACGGAGGCCCTCTATTCTTCCCGATCGTTGTATCGATCCAGCAGGCGGCAAGGAAGCCGCCTGTCCCAATGGGGGACTAACAGTCCCGCCTCCTATTCGGACGCCATTTCCTCCATGGCGGGCATCCCGCCCTGCAGAGGAATCACCGGCAGCGTGGTGAAGATGCCGTTCACGCCATCCAATTCAACCGCGACTCCGGTGAACTTCTGAGCGATTCCCGGCGCCATGCAGCGCACCGATCCCGTGAAGTTCGAGGTGTCGGTTTCAAACAACTCGCTGATGAACATGGCATCCTGGCCGTTGGCCGCCAAGCTGATTTCCGCCTCTTCCATCGCCTCGCCGCCCATCATCAGGCTGCAGGTCAACGTCAGCTCCTTCTCGCTCAGATTGCGGAGCGCCGCACCGGTGTCGATGCCTCCAGCCTGGCGCCGGGCCGGGAAGATGGCGTTGCGGACCGCCTGGCTGGCTCCGACCCCGGCCACGCCGACGCCGGGAACATCAAATCGCAGGACTCCGCCGATGGGGCTGTGGGGACCGTCGGAGATCACTTTCACCGATCCGGTCACGGTCTCGCCCTGACCGTTGGTCGAGATCGTGACTTCGCCCAAGGGTGCCAGTTCGGACTGGAGCGTAACCGCCCCGTAATCCGTGGCTGTCAAATTCCCCCCGATATCCACCACGGACGCCGGATCGATGAGTTCGCCCATCTCGTCGTAGAAGTAGACCGTAGGCCGGATCGGCGTGGCGGCCAGGTTCACCAACACGATGTCGGAACTGATTGCGGATCCATTGCCGAAATGGGCGAAGTCCAGCGCGACCTGATGTCCGAGATAGATGCCGGAGCCAATGACCATGTCCTGTTCCGGAAAGAGGTCCGCAATGGGAGAAGTAAAAGGCTCGACGTATCCCAATTTGGGGGAAGTATGGTCTTCATCTCCTTCAATCGACGGATCGTCGAAATGATATTCGACGTAGCCTCCTCCCGATCGGGCTGCGGCGATGAGTTCCTGGACGTACGGGGCCCCGGTGAGCGCGTCTACCACGCCGCTGAGATCCTGGTCCACCAGGGCCGCATTGGCCCCGTGCCAGCGGATGACGCCCTCGTCATTCGAAAGGTAGACGTAGACGGAGCCGAACCTCCATTGCTCGTTCAATAGATCCTCGATCTGGGCGGCATCGGTGATGCCTTCGACGTATGCCTTTGCCGTCTGAACGAAGGCCTTCAGCGTCTCCCGGTCCAGGACCTCTCTGGCCGCGATCCCGTTGCCCTGGGCGAGGGCGGGCTGCAGCGCGGATAAGACGACCGCCGAAGCCAGGACCCCCATGAGAAGCAGCGATTTAGGAAGTTTCATAGTGGGTGCTCCTTTACTCTGACCAGCGGAGGCTCTCACTGAATTCATTCCTGCGGTGTAACTCTCTACTGCGCCACCGGGACCACGGGCAGCGTCGTGAAGACGCGGTTGTTTGCATCCAGCTCCAGGGCGACGGCAGTGAATTCCTGTCCCCCTGCAGGCGACATGCAGCGGACCGACCCCGTGAAGTCGGATGTGTCGTGGTCGAACAGTTCGTGGATGAACTTGGCGTCCTGTCCGTTGGCCGGCAATTCGACCATTGCATCGTCGCCAAGCGCCTGACCGGCCTTCATCAGCCGGCAGGTCAACGTCTGTTCGGAATCGCTCAGGTTGCGGAACGCCGCCCCGGTGTTGATCCCACCTGCCATGCGGCGCGCCGGAAAGATAGCGTCCTGGACCGGCTGGCTGGACCCCACGCCGGCAACTCCGACATTGGTCAGATCAAAGCGCAGGACTCCGCCGATAGTGCTGTCGGAAGCCACCTTTACCGAACCGGTCATCAGGTCTCCCATACCGTGGGTCGGGATGGTGACCTCGCCCAATGGCGGTATCGGGTCCGGGACGGTCAGAGATCCGCTGTCCGTGACCTCCAGACCTTGTCCCATGACGTCCAACACCGATCCCGCATCAATGATTTCACCCATGGTGTTGTAGAAGTAGATGTCCGGTTGGGCCGCCGTGGCGGACGCGTTCACCACCACGATGTCCGAGGTGATGCCGCCTCCATTGGCGAAGTGGGCGAAATAGAGTGTGGCTTGTCCGTTGCCGGAGCCGGATCCGTCCATATCCACCGGCACCACCGGCAGGGTGGTGAAGACGCCGTTGTTGGTATCCAACTCCAGGGCGACGGCGGTGAATTCCTGCTCCCCTTCCGGCGACATGCAGCGGACCGACCCCGTGAAGTCGGACGTGTCGTGGTCGAACAGTTCGTGGATAAACTTGGCGTCCTGTCCGTTGGCCGGCAATTCGACCATCGCATCGTCGCCAAGCGCCTGACCGTCCTGCATCAGGCGGCAGGTCAGCGTCTGCTCCGACTCGCTCAGGTTGCGGAACGCCGCCCCGGTGTTGATCCCGCCTGCCATGCGGCGCGCCGGAAAGATGGCGTCCCGAACCGCCTTGCTGGATCCGACGCCGGCCACGCCGACATTGGTGAGATCAAAGCGCAGAACACCGCCGATGGGGCTGTCGGTACTGTCGGAAACCACCTTCACCGACCCGGTCATCAGGTCTCCCATGCCGTGGGTCGGGATGGTGACCTCGCCCAGCGACGGGATTGCGGTCGGGACGGTCAGAGCTCCATAGCTCGTGACCTCCAGACCCTGCCCCATGACGTCCACGACTGATCCCGCCTCGATGAGTCCGCCCATCGTGTCGTAGAAGTAAATGTCCGGCTGGACCGCATTGGCGGACGCGTTCACCACCACCACGTCCGAGGTGATGCCTCCCCCGTTGGCAAAATGGGCGAAGTCGAGAGCCAACTGGTTGCCCTTGTAGAAACCGGAGCCGACGATGATAGTGGCACCAGGGAAAATCGCGAAGTCGTCCGGTAGCGTGAGGGCTTCGGCGTAGCCAACCTTGGCGGACCCTAATGCCTCATCCCCGTCGACGCCCGGATCGTCCCAGTAATACTCGACATACCCGCTTGCGTCCTCGTCGATGGCAGCACCGATGAGAGCCTCCACGAATCTGAATCCGTTGCGGTCTTCCAGGTCGATGTTGATCGTGCCCTCCTGGTCTTCACGGGCCCCGTGAAAAATCACCCTGCCGTCAGGCGTCATCGTAAAGATGTAGGTGGAGCCGCTCTTCCAATGACCCCCTTCCCCTTCCAGCCTGAAGATGGCCTCCAATTTCTGCAGATCGAAGCTCAATGTCGGCAGGGCCCGAATAGCCCAATCGCCCGCCCCTTGAACGAAAGCCTTCAAGGTCTCCCGATCCCGGACGTCCATGGCCGAAACCTCCGGCAATTCAGGGAGCTCTTCGGTTTCCTCTCCCGGATCCGTGCTCGTCGCAACGTTCACGTGATAGCCGCCGACCAGAATGAACACCCGGCCGGGCAATGCGGGATGCCCCCCCTTGATGGCAAAGCAATACCTGGGATTCGTGTCGTCGGCCGCCGGATCGTCCCACGTGTACTCGACGAATATTTCCTCTTCATCATTGTCAATCAAAGCCGTTTTGATCTCTTGGACGACCATTTTCCCATTGTCGTCCACCTCTTCCGTCAGGTCCGTGTTGTCCTTGCTCATATCTTCGCCGTGAATAAACACGGAGCCCGTGTCGGTCAGGACAACGAGGTACATGGACTTGTAGTTCCAATCCCCGCCCTCTTCCCGCAGGGTGTCCCCAAGCGTGAGCAGCGCGCTGATGGGAAGGGTCAAAAAGTGATCTCTCGCGGATTCGACGAACTTCTTCAGTGTATCCTTGGTCTCGTCGGGAGCCGCCTCCACCACATCTTTGGCCGTGGTCAGCTCTGCGTCCTGAGCAAGAATCGGGGACATTGCGCCGAGAATCCCGGACAAGCTGAGTACCAATCCCCATAGCAACATCGATCTTGAGAACTTCATGAAAATCCGTTCCTTTCCCGTTGAGATGTGATTCTTTGGCGGTAAGCATCCAATAAACAAAAGCCCGTGGCAAGTATCGCCACGGGCTTCCGGCCGGTCCGCCGGTCAAGTCAGGGGCCGGGAAGAAGAAAGCCGGCGTTTCCAACACCGGACAATCCGGGCAGGCCGACGATACGGCCCGCCCGGATTCGTTCTATGGCCTCCATTCGACTATTCGTCCGATGCCATCTCCTCGTCAGACATCATGTGCCCGCTCAACGGCACCACCGGCAGCGTCGTGAAGATGCCGTTCATGGCATCCAGCTCCACGGCCACGCCGGTAAATTCCTGCTCGCCCGCCGGGGCCGTGCAGCGCATGGATCCGGTGAAGTCCGAAGTGTCGTGTTCGAACAACTCGCTGATGAACATGGCGTCCTGGCCGTTGGCCGGCAGTGTGACCTCCTGCATTTCGATCATCTCGCCGCCCATCATCAAGTGGCAGGTCAACGTCAGCTCCGACTCGCTCAGGTTGCGGAGGGCCGCTCCGGTGTCGAGGCCTCCCATCTGGCGGCGCACCGGGATGACGGCGTCCCGGACCGCCTGGCTGGCGCCCACACCCGCCACGCCGATGCCGGGTGCGTCAAATCGAAGCACCCCGCCGATGGGGCTGTCGAGGCCTTCAGTGACCACCTTGACCGATCCGGTCGTGAGTTCTCCCATGCCGTTGGTTGAAATGGTGATCTCTCCCAGGGCCGGCAACTCGGCGATGAGGGTCAGAGCCCCGAAGGGGGTGGGGAACAGGTTGCCCATGACGTTCACCATCGATCCCGGATCGATGAGCTCGCCGTTTTCTCCATAGAAATAGACCAGGGGCCGGATCGGCGTGGCGGCCAGGTTCACCAGCACCACGTCGGAGCTGAAGGAACCCCCGTTGGCAAAGTGGGCAAAATCCAGAGCCATCTGGTGTCCCTTGTAGAATCCGGAGCCGATCACCAGGGTTTCGCCCGCGTAGACAGGACTGTCGTCCGGCACTGCAATGGTCTCGGCATAGCCGACCTTGGCGGAACCGAGATCCTCGTCTCCCATGACCGACGGATCGTCCCAATAATATTCGACGTAACCTCCTCCCGAGGTGGCCGCATCGATGAGGGCTTTCACGAATTTGAATCCGTTTCGGTCCTCACGTTCGATCTGAATATGACCTTGCTGGTCCGGTCGGGAACCGTGAAAGAGCACGAACCCTTGTTCCGTCATGACGAAGAGGTATGTGGCCCCCTGTCTCCATGGACCTCCTTCTCTCCGGAATTCCTCCGTCAGTTTCACCAAACCCAAGTCATGCTCGACCACGCTTTCGAAAGTCCACGCGACGGCTCCTTGGACGAACGATTTCAGGGTCTCCCGGTCCACGACGTGCGCTGCGTTGAGGGCCGGTGGATCGGGGAGTTCACCGATGTCGGTCTCAACGTCGGACAGATCCTGGTAGTAGCCGGCCACCAGGATAAATTCGGTTTGCGCCAACTCGGATGTGTAACCGAGGGCGTAGCAAACCTTGGGATTGGTGTCGTCCGGGTCCGAGGGATCGTCCCACGTATATTCGACAAAGTCTCCGCCCTCCGTTTTGCCTGCAGCGAGAATCTCTTGTACGACCTCGACTCCATCGTCGTCTTTGACACCCGAGACATCGGTTCCATCCAATTTGACGTCGGCCCCGTGAAACCACACGGTACCGTTCGGCAAGAGAATGACGAAATACATGTTTCCGTCTTTCCAATCCCCTCCTTCTTCCCGTAATTCAACCGCGAGCGCCGCCAACTGATTGATGTCAGTTATGCTCGCGATGTAATCCCTCGCGGAGAGGACAAAGGCCTTCAGGGTGTCCCGGTCCACCACCTCGCTGGCCGTGGTGCGGTCGTCCTGGGCCAGGACAGACGGCATGGCGCCGCATAAGACGGCCAAAGTCAGCACGGTCGCCCATAACATTTTCGATCCTGATAACTTCACGATAGTCACTCCGTTTCGTATGAGGTTCGACCCCGTTCGAGATGCGACCCCGGCATGGTTGTTTCGTGACAACGGCCGCCACGCGCGGCCGTGTCGCTGGTCGCTTATTCCTCCGAATCCATTGGGGATTATATATTGAGGTTGACAAGCTGAGCCGAATCGTGTAGACTCTTCCCAT
>JAPPLF010000009.1:43463-56339 GCA_028874215.1 Acidobacteriota bacterium | reverse complement strand
CAAAGAAATAACTTAGATGAGATCTCTCATCCAACACGGTAAACTTGGGCTAGGAGCTTCCCCACCGGATTGGTCCGGCGGACCGGAGCGGCGACTTTCCTGTCGCCGGTGGAGCGGCGGTTTTCCTGCCGCCGCACTCCGTTGTGACAGACTTGGCGACGAAGACCGGGCGATTGGAACTCGCCCCCCTTTACGTGTTTTCCTTCATTTCCAAAAGTTTACGGACGATAGACCTGTTCGCCGGAGGGAACCGGTAGGAGTTGAGGCGGGACAATTCGACCCATCTGCCGCGGCCCAGAGACGGGGGCGACGGCAACCGGCAGAGGAAGAACCGGATGTCCACCGTCTGCTCCGGGTAACTGTAGTGGGCCCGCCCGTACAATTGCACCGGGCTATCAGACAGGTCCAGGCCCAACTCTTCCCGGACTTCCCGGGTCAGCCCGTCCCGAGCCGATTCCCCCCGTTCCAGCTTTCCGCCCGGAAATTCCCAGCAGCCCCTGAGACTGTCCCGGGTCCGGCGCGGTTGGATCCAGACCCGGCCCTGGGACAGGAGGATGGCGACGGCCACCTCCACGCGGGGAGGCGCCGCCGCGCCGGCCGACCGGGTCACCTGATCCGGCCTCGAGCCTCTACGGTCCACTCTCCAAGGACCTCCTGGCCCCGGTAGGGAAAGACGACGTCGTGGAGATTGACGGCGCCACAGACGTGGTTGGGGATGACCCGGAGCCGTTGTCCCACCTTCAGGCGCACGCCGGGCGGCAGTTCCATGAATCCGTGCTCCTCGTTCATGAAGAAAAGGGTCATCTCCGGGTAGCCCCTCACCAGACCATGGCCTTTGCGTGTGCCCGGACCCAACGGGTCGCTGGAAAAGGTCTTGGAACCGCCGTCGACGATGACTCGTCCGGGGACGGCATTGCTGATGACGGTGACCAGCAACGAGGCGGCGCACTGCTCCTCGGTACAGGTCTTCCACTCCAGCGTGTTGCGGTCGTTGAAGATGTAAGTGCCCGGGCGCATTTCGTCCAGGCCTGGGATCAGGTGGCAGTAAGGCGCGGACGGAGTGCTCCCACCGGAGATCCGGGGGACGGGGAACTTCTCGGCCGCAAAAAGTTCCAGGAGCCGCTGCAGTTCGTCGACCAGATTATTGAGGGTGTCGTTGTTGCCGTCGAAGTCCGGGTGGACATGGCCCGGATAGAACATGAGCCCTTCGAAGTCGAGGCCGGGCGTGGCTTCGATGAGACGGGCGAGACGGACCGCCTCCGGACCGGGCGGTACACCGCAGCGGCGGGCCCCCAGATCGATCTCCACGAAAACGGGGATCCGGGCGCCGTCCGCAGCGCGGCCGGCGGTGGCGACGGCCTCTTCCGAATCGAGGCTGACCGAGACTCGGGCCCGTTCCAGCACCGCCCGCAGGCGCCGGGCCTTGGCCTCGCCGAAGGGGGGATATGCCAGCATCAGGTCTTCCAGGCCGGCCTCGCTCATGACTTCGGCCTCTCCCAGCTTGGCGACGGTGATGCCTTGGGCTCCCAGCTCCAACTGCCGGCGGGCCAGGCGAGGCATCTTGTGAGTCTTGATGTGAGGACGCAGAGCGATGCCGTGCCGGCCGGAGTAATCCGCCATTCTACGCAGGTTGTCCTCCATGACCTCCACGTCGATGATCATTGCCGGAGTTTCCAGGTCATCGAGTCTCATGGCGGCGCCCTCCGCATGCGAAGTTTCTAAATCTGTGGAACCTCGGGCAGGATCCGGACTCTTCGGCCTTCGACTCGGACCCGGCCCTGGCAGAGCAGCTTCAGGGCCTCGGGGTAGATCTGGTGCTCGTGCACCAGGATTCGAGCGGAGAGGCTCTCCTCGGTATCGCCTTCTTCCACCGGAACCGGGTGCTGGAGGATGATGGGGCCATGGTCCAGCTCTTCGTCCACGAAATGGACCGTGCAGCCGGTGACCCTGGCGCCCCACTCCAGGGCCTGAGCCTGGGCGTGCAGTCCCGTGAAGGCCGGGAGGAGTGACGGATGGATGTTTAGAATCCGAAGCGGATACCGTTTCACCAGTTCCGGTCCGAGAATGCGCATGAACCCGGCCAGGCAGACCAGATCCGCCCGGGCCGCTTTCAACTCGGAGGCCAGCAGCCGGCTGTAGGCGTCGCGACCCACACCCTTGGAGGGGATGCAGACGGTGGGGTAGTTGCGTTCCCGCGCCAGTTCCAGACCCGCGGCCGACGCCCGGTTGGAGAGGACCAGCGAGATCCGGGCCGGTATTCGTCCCTCTTCAACGGCGTCGGACAGAGCCCGGAAGTTGGAGCCTCGGCCGCTGATGAGGATGCCGACGTTCTTCATGCGTATCGGACCTTGCCCTCTCCCTCCCCGATTTCCCCGGCCAGGACGTACTCTTCCCCGGTCCGCTCCAGCTCCGCCGCGACCGGGCCGTAACCGTCCCGGTCCACGACCAGGATCATGCCCAGGCCCATGTTGAAGGTCCGGTACATTTCGGCCTCTTCCACCCGCCCCAGTCGCTGAATGAGGCGAAAGACGGGGAGGTTCTCCCAGCTTCCCCGGCGCACTCGAGCGTCCAGGGCCGGAGGAAGCACTCGAGCCAGATTGTCCGTGATCCCGCCGCCCGTGATGTGCGCCACGGCGTGGAGCGCGTCCTGCCCCACGAGATTGCGGAGAGCGGGGAGATAATTGCGGTGCGGAATCAGCAATTCTTCCCCGAGGGTCTTTCCCAGGCTTTCGACGTAGGTGTCGACACTCATCCGCTCCCGCTCGAAAAAGAGTTTCCGGACCAGGGAGTAGCCGTTGGTGTGAATCCCGGAAGAGGGGAGTCCCACCAGCAGATCGCCGTTGCAGACCCGGCCCGTGTTGGGGACCCTGGATTCGTCCGCCATCCCCACGATGAACCCGGCAAGGTCGTATTCTCCCTCCTGGTAGAAGTCGGGCATTTCGGCGGTCTCTCCGCCCAGCAGGACGCAGCCGGCCTCCCGGCAGCCTTCGACGAGTCCCCTCACCACCTCCCGGACCACCCGGGGTTCGAGCTTTCCGGTGGCGATGTAGTCGAGAAAGAAAAGGGGCCGGGCCCCATGAACCAGGATGTCGTTGGTGCAGTGAGCCACCAGGTCCCTCCCCACCGTGTCGTGCACGCCGGTCAGGAATGCGATCTTGAGCTTGGTGCCGACTCCGTCGGCGCTGGAGACCAGGAGCGGTCTTTCCAATTGGCCGAAGTCGGGGCGGTAGAGACCCGAGAAGGCGCCGAAATCGGTCAGGACCCGGGAGTCGAAAGTGGATTGAACCAGACCCCGAATTCCGGCATAGGCCCGGTTGGCGGCATCCACGTCCACCCCGGCGTCGCGGTATCTCATTTCACCGATGAGTTCCGGGCCGATCCGCGGCCGGCCAGCTCGAACAACTGTTTCTGGCCCGAATCGCGAGTCGGCGGGATGGGGTATTTCTCGTCGAAGCAGGCCGCGCAGAAGTTTCCGCGATCGGACACGGCGTTCTTCATCCCCTCCAGGGAGAGGTAGGCGAGGCTGTCGGCGCCGACGTACTCCTGGATTTCACCGACGGTGTTGTTGGCGGCGATGAGCTCGGCGTGGGTCGGCGTGTCGATGCCGTAGTAACAGGGCGAGACGGTTGGGGGAGAGCTGACGCGGAAGTGAACCCTGGTGGCTCCCGCCGAGCGGACCATCTCCACGATCTTGCGGCTCGTGGTCCCTCGAACCACCGAGTCGTCGCAGAGGATGACCCTCTTCCCCGACAGCAGCTCCCGAATGGGGTTCAGCTTGACCTTGACCCCGAAATGCCGGATCGATTGCTTGGGCTCGATGAAGGTCCTTCCCACGTAGTGGTTTCGGATCAGTCCGAATTGGAAGGGAATGCCCGACTCCTTGGCATAGCCCAGGGCGGCCGTGACGCCCGAGTCCGGAACCGGGACCACCACGTCCGCGTCGGCCGGGGCTTCGCGGGCCAGCCGGCGCCCCATCCGGTAGCGGGCTCCGTGGACGCTGGTCCCGAAGACCCGGCTGTCCGGCCGGCTGAAATAAACCTGCTCGAAGATGCAGAAGGCGTGGCGCGGCGCGTCGGGTTGCCGAAAGGAATGGAGCGAACCGTCCTGGATTCGCAGGATCTCCCCCGGTTCGACGTCGCGCAGATAGCGCGCCCCGATCAGGTCGAAGGCGCAGGTCTCGGAGGCGACCACGTAGGCGTCTTCCAACCGGCCCAGACAGAGCGGACGCACGCCCATGGGGTCCCGGATGGCGTAAATGCAATCGGGACGCTGCAACACCATGGAGTAGGCGCCCCGGACGACCCGGAGGATCTCCAGCAGGGCGTCGTCCAGATCCTTCTGCGGACAATGAGCCAGAAGATGGAGAACGACTTCGGTGTCGCTGGTGGACTGGAAGATGGCCCCTTCCGCTTCCAGGCTCCGTCTCAACGACCCGGTGTTGACGATGTTCCCGTTGTGGGCCAGGGCGACGGGTCCGCGCCAGGATTGCGTGACGATGGGCTGGGCGTTGGTCAGCAGGCTCTCACCCATGGTGGAGTATCGAACGTGGGCCGTGGCCGACAGGCCCGGCAGCCGTTCCAGCTTCTCGTCGCTGAAAACCTCGGCGACGTAGCCCATTCCCCGTTCCTGGTGCAGGTTCGTTCCGTCGGACGAGACGATCCCGGCCGACTCCTGGCCTCGATGCTGGAGGGCGTAGAGTCCCAGGTAGGCGTGGCGGGCCGCCTCGGGGTGAGAGGCGATGCCGAAGATGCCGCACTCGTCGTGAAACTTGTCCTCGTGCATGGACTGTTGCGTTTCGGAAGGGCCCGAAGGGAGGCTGGCCTCCACGGCGGCAATATATTCCCCTGCGGACGGCAAATCAACACGGAATTCGAGGTTGACAGGGGTGTGAGATATCGTCAGAATGTCAATCGCCTCCCAGGCTCTTCGTGTGGATATGTGTATCCCAGGCTCAACTAACCTAACGTAGGGGGTCTTAATGGACAGCAAACGATTGTGTCTCGCGCTGGTTCTGGTGGGACTGAGCTTCGGCTTGGCCCTGGGACAGGGAGACCGGGCTACGGTGGTGGGAACCGTCACCGACAGCACGGGCGCAGTGATTCCAGGCGCCGAGGTTTACATGACTCAGATCGCCACCAACCAGGTCCACTCCTCGCTCTCCAGCGACACCGGCCAGTACGCCATTTCGGCGCTGCCGGCGGACGTGTACGAGATGAGGGTCACCATGCCCGGATTCAAGACGGAGGTCCGCTCCGGTCTGAAGATGGACGTGGGACAGAGCTACCGCATCGATATCGAGTTGAGTGTCGGTGAGGTGGCCGAGGTGGTGGAGGTCGCCTCCACCGCACCCATCCTGAAGACGGAGACGGCGGAGTTCGGACAGGTGATCGACAACAAGAAGATCATCAGCATCCCGCTGAACCAGAGAGATGTCTTCGGTGTTTTGGGCGGTCTGACGCCGGGCATCCAGCCTCAGCGGAATGTCGGCGTCGTCACCAACGGTGTGGCCTTCAATGTACGGGGGCTTCGGCGAGGTGACAACAATGCCACGCTCGACGGTTCTCAGATGAGCGAGACCAACGGCTCGCTCCAGTTTTTCGCCAACCCCGACGCCATTCAGGAGTTCGAGGTCAAGAGCGGCCTCTACGGCGCCGAGTACGGCATCAAGCCGGGCGGGCAGTTCAGCGCCGTCACCAAGAGCGGCACCAACGAGCTGCACGGCACCATCTTCTGGTTCCACCGCAACGACAACCTGGATGCCCGGAACTTCTTCGACACCGGCCGCAAGAACGAGTTCAAGCGGAACCAGTTCGGCGCCGTGGCGGGCGGACCGGTCATGTTTCCGGGGCTCTATGACGGCCGCGACCAGTCCTGGTGGTTTTTCGCCTACAGCGGGGAACGGATCCGCCAGTTCCGGTCGCTGACCGGCATTATGCCCACGGCGGCGCAGCGGAGCGGCACCTTTCCCAACACCATCATGGATCCCATGACGGGAGAGCCCTTTCCCAACAACACCATCCCCGCCGACCGGATTGCTCCCCAGTCCAGGCTGCTGGGAGAACTCTGGCCGGCGCCCAACACCGACATCAGCCGGGGATTCAACTACACCAGCGCCTCCAATGCTCCGGGACAACGGAACGAGTACATCGTCCGGATGGACATCAAGACGGGAGACGACAGCCGCTGGTTTGGCCGTTTCCTCTTCAATCAGCGGCCCATCACCTTCGTCAACATCGTCGACGCCTTCACCGTCATCAACGGCTTGGACAACTGGGCCCAGAACATCGTCAACACCCGGAACTTCGGGACCAACGTGGTCAACGAGCTGGGTCTCCATTTTTACAGGCGCCCCTACAATCCGGGCTTTCCGCCTGGAGGCCCCGACCTGGCTAACCAGTTGAACTTTCCCAACTGGCCCAAGCGGGGTGTGGACCTCAGGGGAACGCCTCGAGTCTCGGTGACCGGCTACCCCACTCTAGGATCCCGCCCCAACCGCGGCCCCGTCCCCGAGGGACAGTGGGAGCTCAAGGAGAACGTCAGCTGGACCAAGGGCAATCACTACCTGAAGGCCGGTTACCACTACCGGTACCACTACGTCTTCTTCGGCTTGGAACGGCGCAGTGAACTCTACTTCAACCAACCCAACTGGTACGCTGGGGACACCTTGGCCAATTTCTACCTGGGATACCTTTCCGGATCCCGGGAGGGAAGCGAGGCTCGTCTGAATCACAACTTCCCGGGCCACTACATCTATCTGCAGGACAGTTGGAAGGCCACTCCCAAACTGACCTTGCAGCTCGGTCTCCGTTACGAGTTGCGTCAAGGCTGGGAAGACAAGCGGGGATTCTCCACCAACCTCAAGGCCGATTGTGCGCTACGCACCGAGAACCCGATTCCCGACTGCTATGATCCTCCTCTGCTCCCACAGACGCTCGTGTTTCCCGAGACCGGGCGGTTCCAGCCCCAGGTAAACGTCTTCACCTGGACCAAGAACGGGTTTCAGCCGCGCCTGGGTCTCTCCTACCGTTTGACGGATCAGACGGTATTGCGCATTGGCGGCGGCATATACGGTAACGAGCCGCCGGGCGGCATGATGTACGGTGCGTCCGCTCTGGGCAATCCCCGGCCGAACTCCGGCCAGAGGGACTTCGAGGCCCTTGCGGCGGCCCCGAACCTTTTCATCTCCAACCCCTACGATGAGTCGGTTCTGGTCGGAGCCGGCGCCGTCACCAATGGGGGCGGATACGAAGACACCATGCCTCAGTGGTACGTGCCCAACTTCGGCTTGTCCCTCCAGCACCGCACCGGCCAGAACAACATGTTCGAAGTCGGATACGAGGGCTCGCGCTCGGTGCACGAGATGCAGGTCTTCCGGTTCAACGACGCCCGTCCGGGCGCAGGGCCTCGTCAGGAACGGCGGCCCTGGCCCAACATGACCCGGTACTACATGCTCCTGGGCAACGGCGACCAGACCTACCACGGCTTCAACTTCAAGTGGGAGAAGCGGCCGGGCCAATATGGTCTGACGTCGCTCCTGGTCTTCAGCTGGGGCAAGAGCATCGACACTACCGGCGGGCGCCTCAGCGTCACCGGCGACCCGCGCGAAGTGAGCCGAAACCTCTGGGCCGACGGCTTCACCTACAAGAACCGGGGCAGAGGCGAGGGCAACATCCCGATGCGGCTGGCCTGGTTGAAGGGTTGGGACATCCCCTTCGGACCTGGCCGCGCCTACGGCTCGGACGGCTTCTTCAGCCAGATCTTCGGCGGTTGGAGTGTCTACGCCATCACCACGCTGCAGAAGGGGCACTGGTACACGGTGTCGACCGCGGACCTGCTCGACGCGGGCAGCAACGCTTCCCAGCGGCCCGACCTGCTCCGGGATCCCAATTCCGGCAGCCGGCGGCCCGAGTCCTGGTTCCGGACGGACGCGTTCACAGCTCCGCCTCCAGGCCAGTACGGGAACGCGGGCCGAGGAATTGTGGAAGGTCCGGGCACCATCAATGTGGACTTCTCGCTATTGCGGGATTTCCACCTAGGTGAGGAGACCCGGATCCAGTTCCGGTTCGAGGCCTTCAACCTGACGAACCACACCAACCTCAATTCGAACTGGAACACGTTCAACTTCAACCACGGGTCTTTCGGATCCATTGGTTCGGCGTTGACCGCAAGACAGTTGCAGTTCGGCCTGAAGATCTACTACTGATTCGGATCGCAGGCTAGATTCACGAGCGCGTCCGCCGATTCGGCGGGCGCGCTTTTTTTTGTGCTGAAAAGGGACGCGCGATGCGGCTCAGGCGCAATAGGCGCCGTCCAGCAGGATGGTGTGCCCGGCGACGTAGGCGGAGAGACCACCACTGCCGACGCTACTGAGCAGTTGTTGGTCGATTGAGCATCCTGCGGAGTTGTGGACGGTTAATGACAGCCTCAGTTTCCAGCCGACTTCGGGGTCAGTACGCTAGTCGTCCGAGAGGTGCTGGTGCTCGTTGTGATTGCAACGCAATCGTCATATTGACTTGTCGCAATCAAGGAGATACGACTATGGCAAGTATCACGATCCGCAACCTGGACGACGGGGTGAAAACCCGCTTGCGGGTGCGGGCGGCGGGCAATGGCCGCTCGATGGAAGAAGAAGCGCGGCTGATTCTGCGTGATGCGGTCGGGCGCAAGCCGAGTTCCCGGAACCTTGCGAGCATCGTCCGCTCGTACTTTGGGCCGCAAAACGGCGTGGACCTGGAGTTGTCGCCCCGTGAGCCTGCTCGTGAGCCGCCGTCCTTCGAGTGAGCCTCGGCTATGTCAATTCTGCTTGACACCAACGTCGTGTCCGAACTGATTCGCAAGGCACCCGATCCTGCGGTAACAAGTTGGGTCTCGGACCATCCTTTGTACGACTTGTTTTTTTCGGCGGTCAGAGAGGAGAGATCGCAGCAGTCCTCGCCCTGCTGGAGGACATCGATGTCCGGGGTGCGGTGATCACCCCGGATGCCCTGCACACCACCCGTAACACGGCTCTCGCCATCCGACGCGGCCATGGGGCGCACTACCTGTTCACGGTCAAGGGCAACGCGCCTGAGACCTTCCATACCCTGGAGACCATCGACTGGGACCGGGATGCCACGGCGCGCTTCTCGGAACCCGACGAGAAGGCTCATGGCCGGATCGATCGGCGTCAAATCCAGGTTCTGAAACCCCTTCGGGGCCTGATCAACTATCCCCAAGTCCGGCAAATCTTCCGCGTGACCCGCCAGCGAACGCAGGTCAAGACCGACGAAGAGTCCCTGGAGGTGGCCTACGGCATGGCCTCGTTGGAGCCGGAACAAGCGAACGCCGAGCGGCTGTTGGCGCTCAACCGCGGTCATTGGGTCGTCGAGAACCGGAACCACCGTCCCCGGGACACCACCTTCGGTGAAGACGCCTGTCTGATGCACACCGGCCACGGATTCCAGGTTGACAGGGGTATGGGATATCGTCAGAATTTCGAACGCTTCCCAGGCTCTTCGAGTGGATAGGTGTATCCCAGGCTCAACTAACCTAATTTAGGGGGTTTTGATGGACAGCAAAAGATTGTGTCTCGCGCTGGTTCTGGTGGGACTGAGCTTCGGCTTGGCCCTGGGACAGGGAGACCGGGCTACGGTGGTGGGAACCGTCACCGACAGCACGGGCGCAGTGATTCCAGGCGCCGAGGTTTACATGACTCAGATCGCCACCAACCAGGTCCACTCCTCGCTCTCCAGCGACACCGGCCAGTACGCCATTTCGGCGCTGCCGGCGGACGTGTACGAGATGAGGGTCACCATGCCCGGATTCAAGACGGAGGTCCGCTCCGGTCTGAAGATGGACGTGGGACAGAGCTACCGCATCGATATCGAGTTGAGTGTCGGTGAGGTGGCCGAGGTGGTGGAGGTCGCCTCCACCGCACCCATCCTGAAGACGGAGACGGCGGAGTTCGGACAGGTGATCGACAACAAGAAGATCATCAGCATCCCGCTGAACCAGAGAGATGTCTTCGGTGTTTTGGGCGGTCTGACGCCGGGCATCCAGCCTCAGCGGAATGTCGGCGTCGTCACCAACGGTGTGGCCTTCAATGTACGGGGGCTTCGGCGAGGTGACAACAATGCCACGCTCGACGGTTCTCAGATGAGCGAGACCAACGGCTCGCTCCAGTTTTTCGCCAACCCCGACGCCATTCAGGAGTTCGAGGTCAAGAGCGGCCTCTACGGCGCCGAGTACGGCATCAAGCCGGGCGGGCAGTTCAGCGCCGTCACCAAGAGCGGCACCAACGAGCTGCACGGCACCATCTTCTGGTTCCACCGCAACGACAACCTGGATGCCCGGAACTTCTTCGACACCGGCCGCAAGAACGAATTCAAGCGGAACCAGTTCGGCGCCGTTGCCGGCGGACCGGTCATGTTTCCGGGCCTCTATGACGGTCGCGACCAGTCCTGGTGGTTCTTCGCCTACAGCGGTGAGCGGATCCGCCAGTTCCGTTCGTTGACGGGCACTGTGCCTACGGCGGCCGAGCGGGGTGGCGTGTTTTCCAGCGCCATCATGGATCCCATGACGGGTGAACCGTTTCCCAACAACACCATTCCCGCCAACCGGATCACTCCCCAGTCCAAGCTGTTGGGTGACCTCTGGCCTACCGCCAATACCCCCATCAGCCGGGGATTCAACTACACCAGCGCCTCCAATGCTCCGCAGGAGCGGAACGAGTACATCGTCCGGATGGACATCAAGACGGGCGACGACAGCCGCTGGTTCGGCCGTTTCCTCTTCAATCAGCGGCCCATAACGTTTGTCAACGTCGTTGACGCCTTCACCGTCATCAACGGCTTGGACAACTGGGCCCAGAACGTGGTCAACACCCGGAATTTCGGGACCAACATCGTCAACGAGTTGGGGCTTCACTTCTACCGTCGGCCCTACAATCCCGGCTTCCCGCCGGGCGGGCCCGATCTCGCCGACCAGTTGAATTTCCCCAACTGGCCAAAGCGGGGCGTGGATCTCTTTGGAACTCCTCGAGTCGCAGTGACCGGGTACCCGACAATCGGATCCCGCCCCAACCGTGGCCCCGTTCCCGAGGGTCAGTGGGAGATCAAGGAGAACGTCAGCTGGACCAAGGGCAATCACTACCTGAAGGCGGGTTACCACTACCGGTACCATTACATCTTCTTTGGCCTCGAGCGGCGGAGCGAACTCCACTTCAATACTCCGACGCGCTATACCGGAAACGCCTTGGCCAATTTCTACCTGGGCTATCTGAGTAACTCTCGAGAGGGAAGCGAAGCCCGCCTGAACCATAACTTTCCGGGTCACTACATCTACTTGCAGGACAGTTGGAAAGCCACTCCCAATCTGACCCTGCAACTGGGGCTCCGGTATGAGTTGCGCCAGGGTTGGGAAGATAAACGCGGGTTCTCCACCAACCTCAAGGCCGAATGTGCGATGCGTACGGAGAGTCCGATTCCCGATTGCTATTCGCCCCCTCTGCTCCAACAGACCCTCGTGTTTCCCGAGACAGGGCGGTTCGACCCACAGGTGAACATCTTCACCTGGACCAAGAATGGCTTTCAGCCCCGCTTGGGTCTTTCCTATCGGTTGACAGACCGGACCGTGTTGCGTGCCGGCGGCGGAATCTATGGGAACGAGCCTCCGGGCGGCATGCTGTACGGTGCCGCGGCGCTCGGAAATCCCAGGCCTAATTCGGGCCAGCGAGACTTCCCGGCCGATGCAAGCTCTCCGAATCTGTTCATCGACAACCCCTACGACGAGGCGGTCCTGAAAGGTACTAGTGGCCAGCTACTTCCGGGGGGTGGATATGAGGACGTGATGCCCCAATGGTATGTGCCCAACTGGGGAGTGTCGGTCCAGCATCGCGCTGGTGAAAACAACATGTTCGAGATTGGATACGAGGGTTCGCGCTCAGTGCACGAGATGCAAATTTTCGAATTCAACGACGCGGTTCCCGGGACTGCTCCCCGTCAGGAAAGACGGCCTTGGCCCTCGATGACCCGGTATCACATGCTCTTCGGCAATGGTGACCAGTCGTATCACGGCTTTAACTTCAAATGGGAAAAACGGCCAGGTCTGAATGGATTGACGTCACTCTTGGCCTTTAGTTGGGGCAAGAGTCTCGACACGACTGGCGGACGTTTGGGAATCGTTGGCGACCCGCGTGGTGTGACCCGAAACCTCTACGCCAACGGATTCAGCACCAAGAACAAGGGGCTGGGCGAGGGCAATATCCCGCTTCGACTGGCTTGGTTGAAGGGTTGGGACATTCCATACGGCCCCGGTCGTGCCCATGGCAGCGATGGCTTCTTCGCCCAGATATTCGGTGGTTGGAGCCTGTATGCCATTACGACTCTCCAGAAGGGACAGTGGTATACGGTTTCGACCACAGATATGCTGGACGTGGGAAGTAACGCTTCTCAACGGCCGGATCTGGTGGGCGATCCCAATACCGGCAGCAGGCGTGCCGATTCCTGGTTCCGAACGAGTGCTTTCGCAGCGCCGCCTCCGGGACAGTACGGGAGCGCCGGGCGTGGCATAGTGGAAGGTCCCGGCACCATAAATGTGGATTTTTCGATGCTTCGAGATTTTCACTTGGGTGAAGAAACCCGGATCCAGTTCAGAATGGAGGCGTTTAATCTGACCAACACCACGAATCTGAATCCGAACAACAATACCTGGAATTTTAACGCCGGACAATTCGGCTCCATCGGATCGGCCCTGACCGGAAGGCAGTTGCAGTTCGGCCTGAAGATCTACTACTGATCCGGGTTCCAGGCTAAATTCGAAAGCGGGGGGGGGCCAAGGGGGGGGGGGGGGGGTTTTTTTTTTTTAATTTTTTTTTTGTTTTTTTAATAGGGCGAGAGC
>JAPPLF010000009.1:0-43453 GCA_028874215.1 Acidobacteriota bacterium | reverse complement strand
CTTCGCGTCGGCCCTCCCCGTATGCCTGTTGCTTGGCGGCGTTAAAATCTAAACCTCACCGGGTTTCCTGTAAAATTTCTACCGGGCCCCGGCCTTTGCGGCTGGCGCGCTTTTTTTGTGCTGAAAAGGGTTGTGCGATTCTGCTCAGGCGCAGTAGCCGCCGTCCAGCAGGATGGTGTGGCCCGTGACATAGGCGGAAGCCTCGGAAGCCAGGAAGACCACCGATCCCTTGATGTCGTCGTATTGAGCCATGCGGCCCAGGAAGGTGTTGCTGCAATACTGGGAGAGGAAGGGGTCCTTCTCGCCCCCAAGAGCCAGGCCTCCAGGGGCGATAGCGTTGACCCGGACTCCCTGGGGACCCGCCCACGCGGCCAGGTACTTGGTCAGCCCGATCATGCCGTGCTTGTGGAAGTGGTAGTCGGGCGGCGTGGTCATGTCGGTGCCGGCGTAGTTACCGAAGTTGGGCGCCACCACCGACTGGATGGAGCCGATGTTGACGACGGCGCCCTGTCCCCGCTCCATCATCCGGTCCACGAACGCCCGGGAGATGGCGAAGAAACCGGTGGAGTTGACCACCATGGATCGCTCCCAGGTTTCCAGCGGGTCGGTGTAGGCTCGCATGGTCCGGGCCACCGAGTTGTTGACCAGCACGTCGACGGCGCCGAACTGTTTCCAGACCCGATCACAGAACTCCAAGATTGACGACTCGCTCCCCTGGTCCAACCCGTCGCCGCTGGCCGAGAGCCCCCTCCCTTCCAACTCCTGAGCCCAGCCCTCGCATCGCTGCCGGTTTCTGGAGGCGATAACAACGTGGGCTCCGGCCTCGGCCAGTCCCTCGGAAATGGGCTTGCCGTAGAATCCGGTGCCGCCGGTGACGACCGATACCTTGCCGGTGAGATCCAGAAGCTGCTTGACGTTCATGACAGCGCATACTTATATCACCTCATGCCTTCGAAACGGAGATTGATCCCCATCGCCAAATCTACAAGCAGAGAAGCCGTAGCAGTGGTCCTGCTCCAGATATTGGTTGCCGCAGACGTCTCGGCCGAGGAGAAACAGGGCACTGAACCGGCGGAGTGGACGACCGCCCAGAAGCTGGCCGGAAAGTACGGTTGGCCCTATGTGGCGGGGCACAAGGGGCTCTCCCGCCAGGAGATCGTCTTTCCCCGGGTCCGGGGCCTGCAGGTGATCAAGGCGGACCTCCACATCCACACCATCTACTCCGATGGCCAGGTCCTGCCCGAAACTCGTGTCTGGGAAGCCTGGCGGGACGGTCTGGATCTGATGGCCATCACCGATCATCCTGAGTACATGAGGCTGGCCCTGCCCCAGGACCGGGAACGAGCCTACGGCCGGGCCCTTCCGCTGGCCCGGGCCCTGGGTCTGATGCTGATTCGGGGTGCCGAGCTGACGACCCTTTCGGGACCGACATACAAGGATGAGGACTCGGATCACGTCGTCGCTTTCGTTCAGGACGAGAGTCCCTTTTTCGACGACTTCGACACGGCGGTTCGGTCGGCCCGCAACCAGGGAGCCATCATCATCTGGGCCCATCCCGGCCCTCGATGGGTCCGGGACGCCACCCGCCTTCTGAAGTTGGGGTGGCTGGACGGGATCGAATTGAGGAACGGCGGCCGAAAAGGGGGGAAGGGGATTGGATACCACCGGGGAGAACCGTACTTCTCCGAGGTGATGGACTGGTGCCTCGAACACGACCTGGCCGTCATCGCCTCGTCGGATGCTCACTGGCCCATCGACCAGATGGTCGACCGGAGCCGGGGAGAACGCCGGGAAATGACCCTGGTCCTGGCTGAGCGCCGGGGCGAGACGTCGATCCGGGAAGCCATCAAGGCCCGGCGCACCCTGGCTTATTTCGGCGAGATGATCTGGGGGCGGGAAGAGTGGCTCCGCGCTCTGGCCGAGAGCTCACTCCGTTTCAGTGTCACTCCAAGCATCCAGGAGAATCGGAAACGCCACTTCCTGTCCGTTGCGAACTCCTCCTCCTTCCCCTTTCGCATGAAGGTCTCCAGGGCGGGAGATGAATCGGCCGCGGGTCTCCGGGAGGTGCGAATTGCGGAGCGGGGACGGACCGTGGCTCCCGTCAGCGTGAAAGAGGGGGAGACAGGGGTTCGGCTCGTCATCACCGTCACCAACCTTCTTTCCGGCGCGGACCGGCCGCTTGTCCTGGAACGGCGACTGCAGGTTCCGGGAGGACTACCATGAGTTCCGCGTACCCCGTCCCGGCCATCGCCGCTCTTGTGGGACTCCTGCTTGCGTGTGCCCCTCCCGCAGAAACGCCCCGGATTCCTGTGCAGGAAGGCCGGGAGGTCTGGAGGGAGTCCAGCTTCGCCGATTTCGCCGACGGTACCCTGACCGACGGTGGGGCCAACACATACGTGGGGGCGGATGGGAGCGTCCGGCTCATCAACGAACTGGACCTGAACCAGGACGGGCTTATCGACCTGGTCCTTCCGGGAAGCCATGACAACAACTTCGACATGGAAGCCTGGATCTACTGGGGACGGGACGATTTGGACGCCGGCAGCCGGACCGCGCTCCCGGGGGAGGGCGGCCAGGACGTGGCCATTGCGGACCTAAATCGGGACGGCCATCCGGACCTGGTGGTGGCCAAGGGCTACAACGGCACGCGCACCGAGAACCGGTCGGCCCTCTATTGGGGAAGCGATTCCGGGTTCGATGCCGAGCGGAGGACCGATCTGCCGACGGTTTCGGCACAGGCCGTGGCCACTGGCGATCTGAACGGAGACGGTTACCCGGAAGTGGTCTTCGCCAGCAACGGCCTCTCCTACCAGTTCACCCGGGAGGGGAACGACTTCAGCGTGGTGCGGCCGGTTTCAGACATCTACTGGGGCTCGGGGGACGGCTATTCTCCCCGCCGAACCACGCAGTTGCCCACCCGCTTCGCCCGCGACGTGGCCATTGCCGATCTGAACCGGGACCGGGCGCCCGATCTGGTCTTCGCGGTTCAGGACTACAAGGGCGAACCGGGCGGAGTGCTGGTCTACTGGGGATCCGAATCCGGCTACTCGGCGGATGCCTCCCTTTGGCTGGAAGGGTTGGGAAGCGTGGCTTTGATCGCCGCCGACTTGAACGGCGACGGCTGGCCCGACCTGGCGGTGGCCAACGAGACGGCGCCCGGCTTCGACGCAGATGCCGGCGGGATCGCCGTCACCCCGATTCCCAGTTACGTCTACTGGGGGGCTTCCGGGGGTTTCGATCCGGAGCGGCGGACCGAATTGCCCGGCTGGCGGGCCCGGGGCATCGAAGCCGCCGATCTCGACCGGGATGGGCATCCCGATCTGATCCTCTCCAACCAGGCGGGCCATGCGTCCTTCATCTACTGGGGGTCGGCAGACGGATTTCGGCCGGATCTCAGAACGGCCCTGCCCACGCTGGCCGCCGGCGCCAGCACGGCTGCGGATCTCAACGCGGACGGCTATCCGGACCTGGTCTTCGCCAACGAGAAGAGCGACGAGAGCTACGACGTTTCCTCCACCGTCTACTGGAACGGGCCCGGAGGATTCGATCCCTCCCGCCGGCTGGATTTGCCGACTCGAGGCGCGTTGTCGGTGGCAAGCGGCGACCTGGACGGCGACGGCAAGGGCGATCTGGCGTTTGCTCAGAGCAAGGACGGCTATGCGTCCAACAACGCTCCCAATGCCTATATCTACTGGGGACGGCCCGAAGGGGACTATTCTCCTGAAGACCGCTGGACCTTGCCTTACTCCGGCCTGAGCGCGGCCAACATCGCCGACCTCGACCGGGACGGCTGGACCGACCTGGTGCTGGCGGGCCAGATCGACATCTTGTGGGGGACGCCCGAAGGACTCTCCCGGACCGGCGCCACCCATCTCCCCACACGGAGGGGCTTCAGCGTGGTGGTGGCGGACTTCAACCGGGACGGCTACCTGGACCTGAGTCTCAGCGAGTGGACCCACGGCCGGGACGAGATGAGCCTCTTCTGGGGCGGTCCTGCAGGCTACCGGATGGACAACCGCTTCATCCTCAAGTTTCCCGACGTGCGGCTCCACAAGGCGGCGGACCTGGACCGGAACGGCTATCTGGACCTGTTGTTTACCGGGACCAGCGACCGCGTGGCCATCTTCTGGAACGGACCCGGCGGATTCGACAACCGCAACGTCCAGTATCTTCCCTCCAAGATGGCCGTCGGAGCCGAGATCGGGGACCTCGACGGGGACGGGTACCTGGATATCGTGATCTGCAATCTGTACGACCTGGAAAAGCTCCGGACCGATGAAGGCGAGCGCGCCATCGACGCGGAGCCCCAAGCGGCCCCTTTCGCCGCCGGCACCGCCGTTTACTGGGGAGGGGAAGCGGGATTCTCGGAGAATCGCATGCTGCTCCTGGACACGGTCGGGAGCGAGGATGCCTCCATCGCCGATCTGAACCGGGACGGCCGCCTGGACCTGGTGGTTTCCAGCTACCATGCCGGCGTCAATCGGCACCACCCGTCCTATGTCTTCTGGGGCGCCGAGTCGGGATTCGATCCGAAACCGGTCCTTTTACCCACCGATTCCGCCTCCGGAGTGATGGTGGCCGACTACAACCGGGACGGGCACGACGACATCTTCTTCGTCTGCCACACCAAGGGAGGAAATCATCGCACCGACTCCTTCCTCTATTGGGGCTCGGAGGCGGGATTTTCCACCGGGAGGCGGCTCCCGGTTCCGACCCGCGGCGTGCACTGGGCGATTCATCACGACGTGGGAAACGTCTACGACCGCGCTCCCCGCTACGATTACCTCTCGTCGCCGTTCCGTCTGCCTGAAAACGGCCAGGTCGAGAGCCTGAGCTGGACAGCGAGGACGCCGCATGAGACCTCGGTTGTTTTCCAGGTCCGGGGTTCGGAGACGCGGGAGGGGCTGGATTCCACCGAGTGGTCCGGTCCCGACGGGCTGGAAAGCCACTACACTCGATCGGGCAGCCGTCTGAACGGACTGGGGGACAATCACCGCTGGGTCCAATACAAGGCGACGCTGCTTTCACCCGGTGGCGTCAACTCCCCAGTATTGGAGGAGGTGGAGATCAGCTACCGGAGCGAGTAGGCGGCGTTGTCCGCAACACCTTGGAAAGGAACATTCTTATGGACAGGGAACTGCTGACCTGGTTCAACGGCCGGCTGGTTCCGGATTCCGAGGTCCGGATACATCACACCGACTCCGGCCTCAGCTTCGGCCACAACGTGACCGACTCGGCGCGGACCTTCGGGTACCGCCCCTTCAAGCTGAAGGAGCACATCGGCAGGTTCTACCGCTCCATGTCGGTGGCCCGGATCAATCCCGGCATGACTCCCGAGCGGATGGAAGAGATCGCACTGGAGGTGCTGGAGGCGAATCTTCCCGTTCTGGACCCGGACGGTGACGTCTGGGTCACCCAGACCGCCACCGGCGGGCGGATGCGCAGCACCATCGGACGTTTCGAGTTCGACCGTCCCGGGTTGCTCATCGCCACACTGCCGCTGGGCTTCGCCGATTACGCTCACCTCTACGAGAAAGGGGCGCACGCCGTGACCCCCTCGACCCGGCATATCCCGCCCCAGTCGCTGGACGCCAAGCTCAAGCACCGGAACCGGATCTTCTTCACCCTGGCTGAATTCGAGGTCAAGGAGGTGGACCCGGAGGGTTTCTCTCTCCTTCTGGACATCGACGGCAACGTGACCGAGAACAAGGGGGCCAACTTCTTCATCTACCGTGACGGGTGCCTGAGGACGCCGCCGACCCGGAACTGCCTGGAGGGAGTCAGCCGGGCCACGGTGCTGGAACTGGCCCGGGAGGAAGGGATTCCCGCGGTGGAGGAGGACTTCCAGCCCTACCATGTGACCACCGCGGAGGAGGCCTTCTTCTGCAGCACCTCCTATTGCATGCTCCCGGTGACCCGCTACAACGGCAATGTGCTGGGCGAGGGCCGGCCGGGACCCGTCTATCGCCAATTGATCGATGCTTGGAGCCGCCGGGTGGGAATGGACATTCCAGACCAGGCGCTCCGAGGAGCGGCGACTTGGAGCGGCGGTTTCTAACCGCCGGCCAGGGGGGGTAGGGGGGACGGCAGTCCCCCCTTTACGCTTATCCACCGCCGACTCGCACGGAAAAAGGAAAAATGGGGGACTAACAGTCCCCCCTCCTAGACCTTCTCGGGAACCTCGAACGGCTTCCGGTACTCGCGCCGCAACAGCCGGCTCGCCTCCTCGTCTCCCGGGATGGTCTCGGTGACCGGATCGAACCGGACTTCCCGGCCCACCCGGTGGGAGATGTTGGCCAGCTCGCAGAAGATGCCCGACCGGTGAGTCACCTCGATGTCCGCCGTCAGGACGTTTCCGTCTCCGGCCCGCAGGGCGTTGACGAAGTTCTGGTAGTGTCCCCACCCCTCCAGATCCGGCGGGTTCGGCTCCGCCTTCTTGTTCCGTCCCAGAAAGACCTGGTAGTCGCACCCGGCGCCCCGCTTCTGGATCCTGTGTTTCATGTGGATGTAGCCGTCGGTGCCGTAGAGGTCCCAGGTGAATTCGGCCATCCATTGCAACCTGGGCTCGGGATAGATGGCGCGCCGGGGCACGACGCGGCCATGGTCCGAGTAGAGATTCCGCAGGTCGCAGGTGAGCAGGGAACCGTCCTGGAACTCGAAGGTGGCCCGATGCGTGTTGGGGGTTTCGGCCTGGTCCTCCGCTCCGAAACGGCCACCTCCCGAATGGGCCCGGACCGGAACCTCCTGGCCCATGATCCAGCGGCAGACGTCGATGATGTGGATCCCGTTGTTGCCCATCTCGCCGTTGCCGAAGTCCCAGAACCAGTGCCAGTTGTAGTGCACCAGATTCCGGTGGAAGGCCTGGTCCGGCGCCGGTCCCAGCCAGAGGTTCCAATCCAGCCAGGAGGGAGGCGGTTCCGCAGGCTTGAAGCCCAACGGATCCCTGGGACGGGGGAACTCGCAGCGCGCCCAGTAGACCCGGCCGATCAGCCCGTCCCGGACCAGTTGGGCCACCCGGCGGAAGGAGCCGCTGGAGCGGCGGTTGGTTCCGCCCTGGACGATGCGGTCGTATTTGCGGGCGGCCTCCACCAGCTTGCGGCCTTCCCAGACGTTGTGGGCGATGGGCTTTTCCACGTAGACGTGCTTGCCGGCCTGGCATGCCCAGATTCCGGCCAGGGCGTGCCAGTGGTTGCAGGTGGCGATGGTGACGGCGTCGATGGACGTATCGTCCATGATCCGTCTCAGGTCCTTCTCGATCCGGGGCCTCCTACCGCTGATTTTCTGAGCCTGTTCCGCCTTCTCCAGGGCCCGCCGTTCGTCCACGTCGCAGACCACGGCCAGATCCACGCCCTCGTTTTCCAGGATCTCTTCCACCAGGCGACGGCCGCGGCCGCCGGCCCCGATCAACGCCACCCGGATACGGTTGTTGGCGCCGGCCCAGGCCTTGGCGGTTCCGATCAGGGAGGCTCCCGCCCAGGTGGAGGACTTGAGGAATTGTCGACGCTTCACTTCTGCCATGATCGTTCTCCCTGCGGACGCTGCTCAGACGGCGACCCGCAATGAGGGGGCCCCTACGGTCCCCATAATCCCCGGCGGAACGGTTCAGACCGGCTGGCTGACGCCGGTTTCCGCTGCCTTGTAGGCGCTGAAGACGACTTTCAGGACGTGGAGAGAATCCTCTCCCGTGAGCGGCGGATTCCCCATGCCGCGTCCCAGGTCCACCAGAGATTGGACCAGGGGGTAGTAGCTGCTCGGCCCGGTCTCGAAGTCGTGAACCTGGATTTTCCGAGGCGCGTCCGGGTGGGTCGAATACCAATGCATGGGACCCTTCAGGAGGTTCATCCGGAGCCAACCCTTGGAGCCCCAGAGCTTGACGCCCAGGTGATATCCCCGGTCCAGGTAGTAGCCGCCATGGTAGGTTCCCACCATCCCCCCCTTGAACCGGAGGGCCAGGGCCACCGAATCCTCGATTTCCACCGGTTGGCCGCCCACGTTCCGGGTGACGGCGGAGACCTGCTCGATGCGGTCGCCGGTGAGGTATTGGACCAGGTCCAGATAGTGGATCCCCAGCCAGATGAGCTGGCCGCCTCCGGCCTTGTCCTTGAACGCCAGCCAGGACTCCTGGTATCGGGGCCGGGTCAGGCGGGTCTGGTCGGCGACGAAGACTAGGTGGGCGCCGAAGGGATCGCCCAGAAAACCGGACTGGATCAGCTCGCGGGCCTTGAGAACCGCCGGGTGAAGCCTCGACCCCAATGCCAGCATCAGGTTCAGCTTCCTGGAATCGGCGAGCCGGACCAGTGGCTCGAAGTCCTCGGCCCGGACGCAGGCCGGTTTTTCGGCCAGGACGTGAGCGCCCGCCTCCAGGGACTCGCGGATCGGCGGGGGCGACAAGTGGGCGGCCAGACTGACGAGGACCGCGCGCGGCTTCGCCTCCCGCAGCATCTCGCCGTGGTCCCGGAACGTCGTCAGCTTGTCGCCCAGGACTTCACCGGCCCGGTCGAAGGTGGTTCCGCTCTCGTCCGACAGGGCGACGGAGGCGACGCCCTGGGCCTGGGCCAGGGCTTTCAGGTAGATACCCAGGTGAGGCCCTCTCTCCTGCGTGATGACGCCCACCGGGATACCCTCTCCGGCGGCCCCGATCCGGGTCGCCGCGGAGAAGGCCAGGGAAGAAACCAGGGTTCCACCAGCAGTTTTCTTGAGGAATGTTCTTCGTTTCATGGTGCAGGCCGTTCCCGTGATTGTGGCTCAGTCTAGCATGGCGGGAGCGGCCCGGGCTGCTAGAGTCTCGCCAACCGCACGTCTCCCGGCTCGGTCCGCAAAGTCCACAGGTCACGTCCCCGATCCATCCCCACGACGATCAGCCGGGACCCGTCGTTTTCGAGCGAGCTGGCGGCGATTTCGACCTTTGGCTTCCTGTTCGCCCCGCAGGAAGCGAAGACCGCAACGAAGGTGGCTTCGGCGGCCCTGCGGCGCCGGATGCAGGTGGAGAGCGTCTCGGATGCCGGGTTGGACGGGGCCGAACCCAGAAACATCGGGCCGGAAGGCTCCAGTGGAAACAGATCCAGCAGTCCACCCTGATGCCGCCAGCTAAGCTTCCAGTTGTCCGCTTCCGGGACCTGGCCCTCCAGCCGGACGTGGGCGTAACCGCCGTCGCCGGTCAATGGAGAGGCCGGAGACAGGTCCAATGGTTCACTGATCCGTTCCCCGCGCACCTGACAGGCCCAGTCCAGGTCTCGAACCGTGGGACACTGCACCTGGAGCAGGTCCACGAAGTAGTGGTCCCGCCAGAGCAGGATTCTCCGCATCTCGACCCCGGCGTAGGCCCCCTCGTCCCAAGAGACGGAGGCGTCGCAGACCGAATAGTGTTCGTCGGTGTAGTAGTAGTGGATCTTTCCCTCAGCCAGCGGCTGGGACAAGCCGTCCACCAGTCCCGTGGCGTGGCTGGCCGTCTGCTGGTACCAGGTGTCGTTGAGCTCGATGCCGTATCCGGGGGTTCCCAGATCCGGCAACCAGGGGGCCCCGTGGGCGAAGAGCTGAATCCTGAGCTGGTCATGGTGTCCGTGAACCCCTCCGTCCGGACCCGCCTTGAAAATCAGATGGCTTCCGTTCTTGCGGTCCCCGCCGCGCAGCACGGCGAACCCCAGATCCTCCATGTGCAGGCTCTTCCATTCCGGTTCCCTTCCGGATGGGATCTCCCGGGCGCCGTCCAGGAGCGCCTCGAAGCAGGTTCGGGGGGTGTCCTCATAGTTCTGCTGCAGGACCCAGGCGAAAACCGGGTCCCGCAACCAGCCGTAGGCGGTTTCGTAGAAGCCGTCCGCTTCCGGGATCCCGTGGCCGACCCGTTGCTGCAGGCCGATGAAATACCAGCAGTCGTTCACGGCCGGAAGCTTCAGGTCCGGGAAGGAGATGAGGATCGGCGCCAGGAACATCCGCTTGAGGATTCCGCCGTCGTCGAAGGAACGGCCCGAAGCACGCAGGACCCGGAGGGTCCAGACCACGGCGTCCAGCATGTAGTAGTGATAGCTCAGTGAGCCCTCCCACCAGATGCCGTCCTGGGAGACTCCCTGGGTCAATTGAGGCTCCAGGCCCAGGTCGCCGCCCAGCGCCACCTCGAGCAGGTCCTCGTCCTCCAGCACCAGCGCCAGAGTGGCCAGCGCCGCATTGTTCCAATTCGTGGCGTTGTGGATCTCGGGCCATCGAACTCGCTGGATGTGCTCGGCGCCGGGCCGAAACATCTGTTGGGACAATTGTCCGGCCGACCCTTCCGGAAGCGCCTCCTCCAGAAGGGCGAAGGCCCAGCACATGCGAATCAGCCAGACCGACTCGTCCAGTCCCGACCAGGCGACGATCCCGGGATGGTTGGGGTGATCCAGGGGAGGAGGCTCCATGTGCCGGTAGCGCTCGGCGTAGGTGAACAGGATCCGGCTGGACAGTTCGCGGTCGGCTTGGGCCTGTTCGCCTTGTCCGCCGGTGAGATGGCTCCGGAAGGCGAGCTTCAGGGCGGCGTCGCTGAGCATGTCGTTCACCGACCACCGCCAGGCGCTGTCGTACGGCTCGCCGCTGTAGACGGCGCCACACACGGGACAGAGGTGACGGTGCGGCTCCCGTGGGTCGTAAACGAATTGGGCGGCGCACTCGGGACAGAAAAATTCGTGGTAGTAGCCGGCCTGGTGCGTGGGGACCTGGGGCAGGAACCGGTGGTAATCGGTGAGTCGTTGGTCCAGTGCCTCTCGGGCGGCGGAGAAGGAGGGGTCCGAGGCGCGCCGGCGCAGGTCCCGGCTCCATTCCGGTGTCAGAAGAGTCATCTTCGATAGGCCTCCAGGGTGATCTCGGCGATTCGGTCCCAGTCGTAACGTTGGATGCTCGCCAGTGCGGTCCGGTATGCCTCTTCCAGGTCCCAGCCGCGGATTCCCTGCATGGCATCCAGGAGCGCGCCCGGCCGGGCCGGGTCGTAGAGCAGACCGCCTCCCGGAAGGATGACCTCCGGCAGGCAGCCCATGTTCGGCGCGATCACGGGGCGGGACTCGGAAAGGGCCAGGGTGACGGTCCCCGACGACATGGTGGCCAAAAACGGCAGCACGACGGCGTTGGTGGCGCGCAGCACCCGGATCATGTCCGGCGTCGGTACCCGCGGCTCGACAATCTTGTCCAGGATCCGCGGGTGTCCGGCCGCCAGCTTTCGAATCTTGTCCAGGTAGGGCCTGTAGCGTCCCCCGCCGGCCAGCAGGAGCCAGGAATCCTCTCCCGGCACCCTGCGGAAGGTCTCGATCAGAGTCTCCAGACCCTTGTAGGGCAGGACTCCCCCGATGAAGCCATACGCGAAGTCCCTGGCCGGAATGCCCAAATCCCGGCGGGCCTCCCTCTGGGTGGCGATGTCCGGGTAGACCCCGATGAAATGACCGTGGGGCGCCAGGAAGATGTCGTGGGAACGTCCGAAAGTTGCCCGCACGCCCTCGGCGGACGCCGCGCAATGGGCGATGATGGCGGTGCAGAGCCGGCACATGTGGAGCCGGAACTCGTGATCGATGTATTGGTGGGTCCGGTTGTGCGGGTAGATGTTATGGGCGGTCCAGACCACCTTGTAACCCAGTTCCCGGGCCAGCTCCAGGGAGGCGGCCATTTCCTCCATCTGCCGCTGCATGATTCGCGCATCGTCGTTGTAGTAGTCGTGGTGGGGCCAGTGGAGGTGCAGGACCTGGATCCTGCCCTGGTTCCTGCGGAGGTACTCAAGACTGTAGTCCGTCTCGAAGACCATCTCCACGCCGCGCCGCTCCAGGGCTTCCGCCAGGAGCGCCCCGTAGGGGTTGTTCCCCTCGTGGTTGGCGGGAAGGCGTTTCTGCTGGTGATAGTAGAAGGCGACGCGCAAGATGAACCCGGGAGTCCGATCCGGCCGGCAAAAAGATGGCTCAGCGCGGGTCGGGCTCGATGAAGAAGACGTATTCGTTGGTGTCCCGTCCGTCGTAGATGATGCTGTATTCCACCATCAATTTGAGCGGCTCCTGGTCGTTGTACCGGTTGATGATGCAATTGTGGCTGTAGCCGTCGGGGTGCCGGGTATCTCCGCTGACGATGATCCCGCCGCCCCAGTCGATGCCGTCGTCGGACTGGTAGAGGACGAAACGGCGGCTGCCTTCCCCCTCCTGGCCCGACCGTCCGTGCAGGTAGTATTTTCCCCCCAGATAGGCCAGCTCCGGATCGCGGATCATCTTGTCCACGTAGGTCTTCCGCTGCTCGCCCCAGGTATGCCCCTGATCCTGGCTGATGCAGTAGTAGAAGTGGTGCTCGTCCTTTTCCGTGTAGGCGCCGGCCAACAGGCGCCCGTCCGCCATAACGACCATGGTCCCGTACCACTTGTCGTCGTCGAGCGGCAGCGTGCTCCTCCGGGTCCAGCTCAGTCCGTCGTCGCTGCTCGAGTAGAGGACGTGGGGACCGCCGTCTTTGCTGTCATACAGGACGTAGTTGGTTTCGCCGGACACCGCCACGGCACAGGGATACCCGACGAAGTCGCCATCGATGGGCTGGTAGTCGCTCCAGGTGGCGCCGTGATCCAGGCTCCTCATGAATCCGCTGTCCCTTTTGCCCTCGCCGAACCTGAAATGGGTCAGGAACAGGACTGCGCTTCCCTTTTCGGTGACCAGACCCTCCTCGACCCAGACGGATCGCTTCCGCTCCGCGTCGTACTGGTCGTAGGAGTATTGGAACTTGTTGTACCTCTTCCAGGTCCGGCCGCCGTCGGAGCTCTCGGCGTATTCGGTCCAACCGTCCACGTTGTGGTCGGTGGTGTTGGTATGGAAGGCCACGATCCGGCCGTCGGCATACTCCATGCAGACGGGCCCGCCGTGGGTGCAGCGTCCGGGAGCGTCGTTCTCGAGATCGGCAATGATGTCCCCGAAGATGTCATCGCCAAGCTCAGTGGACGGATCGTAGTCGTAGATTCGCGCGCCGTCGATTCGCCCCGGATCGACAGCCTCATCGGGGGATGCGTCCTGGACCACGTCGCCGGTTCCGCAACCGAAGACGATCATGAC
Organism: Acidobacteriota bacterium; assembly: GCA_028874215.1. NCBI lineage: Bacteria > Pseudomonadati > Acidobacteriota > Acidobacteriota bacterium. The sequence goes on along the minus strand of JAPPLF010000009.1, from coordinate 30,425 downwards.
TGCGATCACGGAGACTGTTGCTCTGATGATCATCCTGCTCCCCGTCCTCTCGGGCGTCCGCATCGGTTCGCGAGATACTACCACTTCGGAAGGGAAGTGAGGAGTCGTTTCTCGCCGCTCATCTTCCGTGTAGACTTGGCCCGCAACGTCAAGTCGAGGCCGGAAAACCATGATGCATCGGCGTGATTTCTTGAGACCGTTGGGAGTGGGGGCGATGGTTGCGGCGGGAAAGGTCCGGCGCCTGTTCCCGGGAACGCTGCCGGCCGGATCGGGCCAACCGTTTTTCGAGAAGACGACCGTCTTCTATCCGGGCAAGGGTTTCGGAGTCCGGCTTCCCGGACTGTTGGCGACGAGCCGAGGCTTCGTGGTCGCCATTTGCCAACGGCGGTGGGACAACATGCTCGACTTCGGCCACGACACCGACGTCCTGGTGCAGCGGAGCACGGACGGGGGGCGGACTTGGGGGAAGCAGCGAGTCCTCTTTCGGGAGCGGGGGACCTTCTGCCTCGTCGGTCCGCTGTTCGAGGACCGGTTCAGCGGGACGATCTTCTCCGCCTTCTGGAAGCTTCCGACGACGGCTCCTCACGACTTGCGGTATTTCCCCACCTACGCCAGGACCGATGGGCGCTTCTGGCTGGCCAAGAGCACCGACCAGGGCCAGACCTGGTCTGAGCCCACTCCCCACAAGGCTCGGACCAGCGCGGACGGTTGGGACGGTTGGACCAACAACTCGGTCCACGGCATCCAACTGACCCGGGGTCCGCACAAGGGCCGGCTGGTGATCCCTGGATTCCTCTACAAGGAGGGAGAAGAGGGACAGATCCCAGGAGTCCGGGGAGGCGTCCTCTACAGCGACGACCATGGATCGAGCTGGCGCGTGGGGGGCGTCCTGCCGGTGGGTTCGGACGAGGTCACCGTGGTGGAGACGGCGGACGGGGGCGTTTACGCCAATTTCCGCAAGAACCGGCCCTATCACAATGAATGGCGGTGGCACGCCTGGAGCCGGGACGGAGGCGAGAGTTTCGAGCCGCAGGAGACGCAGCCCAACGATCTCACCACTGTCATCTGTCACGCCGGGCTGACCCGCTACCCCACCGGGAAGAACGGGGGGAAGGACATCTTCCTCTTCTCCAATCCGGCGGGTCCCGATCCCTCCAATCCGACCAAGGGACAAAGACAGCGGCTCACGGTTCGGGCCAGCTACGACGAAGGCCGGACCTGGCCGCTGTCGAAGCTGTTGGATGACGGTCCGTCCGCCTACTCCGACTTGGCCGTGCTGAAGGACGAGACGATTCTCTGTCTTCACGAAGACAGCCTCGACTGGCCCGAGTCGAAGCTCGCTGAGTGGTACGGCAGCTTTTCGAGCCTGGACCATCGCCGGCGCTGGTGCGAGCGGATCAGCATCGCCCGTTTCAACCTGGAATGGCTTAACAGCCCGTGGTAAAAGTCCTCACGGCATTCGACCGTCCCTGCATCCCGGCGGACTGTGTTGCGATTCGCTCACATACTCCCGGTATGCTCACGAATCGCGCCTTGTCCGGCGGGCGCAGGAACGGTCTCGGTGCTCGCGGGACTTTCACCACGGACTGTTAAAGAATGACGCGGAGGAAGACGTAACATGTACAGGATGGCCATCATCGGCGTGGGGATGATATCCACCAAGGCCATGATCCCGGGGATCAACCAAGCCAAGACGGCCGAGCTGACGGCTCTGGGGACCAGCTCCCCGGAGAAGGCGGAAGCGCTCTCCGCCAAGCACGGCGTCGCCCGCTGCTATCCCAACTACCAGGAGCTTCTGGAGGATCCCGGCATCGACGGTGTCTACATCGGTCTCCCCAACCATCTCCACAAGGAGTGGACCCTGAAGGCGTTGGCGCACGGAAAGCATGTCCTTTGCGACAAGCCTCTGGGGATGGACCTGGCGGAAGCGCGGGAGATGGAGGCGGCCGCCCGAGCGGCGGGCCGGGTGCTGATGGAGGGGTTCATGTACCGCTTCCATCCGCAGCATGCCCTGGTGAAGAAGCTGATCCGGAAGGGTTCCATCGGGCGCGTGTTCCTTTTCGAAGCCCACTTCCACTACTTCATGGAAGATCCGGACAACATTCGCCTGAAACGAGAGACCGGCGGGGGAGGCCTCTACGACGTGGGTTGCTACGGGATCAACAGCGCCCGGTACATCCTTGGCGCCGAACCCCGATCCGTTTCCGGCACCTGGCGGTTGGGGGCCGACACCGGAGTCGACGAGTTCTGTCACTTCACCCTGCGGTTCGACGGCGGCCCGGTGGCCACCGTTACCTGCGGGACCCATCTTCCCCGGGAGCAGGGGTACAGCGTCTACGGTGACCGGGGAATCATCAAGGCGCCCCAGGGCTACGTACCCGCGCCTCACAAGCGGGTCCACGTGACGGTCATCGACCAGGATGGCAAACACGAGGTGCACCGGGTCCGTGGCGTCAACCAGTATGCCGACGAGGTCGACGCCTTCGTCGCCGCTTGCGGCGGCACGGCGGACGACAGGATCGAGGCGGGCGTCGAGAACATGGCCGTGCTGGACGCGGTGCGGAAGGCTTGCCAATCGGGGGCCGTCGAGAGTTGCAGCGCATCCTCCTGAGAAAACAGATGGGGGCATCCTGGGTGGGGAGACAGTCTTGTCTCCGTCTTCAACACCTGATCATTCTCGTCGTCGCTATGGGAGCCTCCGCCCCGGGCGCTTCCGCGGAAACCGTCGACGTGGGCTCCCGTCTCGAGCTCATGGTGGATGAACATCTCATCGACCGCATGTCGGGAGGAGCCCGGCTGCAGGTCCACCGGCCGGTCCGGCGGAACGTGGCCCTGGAGACCGGTGAGCCCTGGGAGGGAAACGCCTCCTTCTACCGGACGGTGTTCCAGGACGGAAGCGTCTACCGGATGTACTACGGCGCTTGGCACTACGAGACGACGGAGACGGGAATGACCTACCCCCACCGTCCGTACCTCTGCTATGCGGAGAGCAGCGACGGCATCCACTTCCGGAAGCCGAAGCTGGGGCTGGTGGAGTTCCGGGGCAGCACGGACAACAACATCGTCCTCTCCGAAACCACGCTGAGCTCGGTCGAAGCCGACCCCGGCCACGCCGCCGTCTTCATTGACGACAATCCCGACTGTCCCGAAGACGCCCGCTACAAGATGATCATCCGGTCCCGGGGCGAAAAGGGCCTCTTGGCGCTCAAGTCGCCGGACGGATTCCGCTTCACCCCCATGTCGGACCGCGTCGTGATTTCGGAAGGGGCCTTCGATTCCCAGAACCTGGCCTTCTGGGACCCCGTGCGGCGAGAGTACCGGGCCTATTTTCGAGGATTCCGGGAGGGGATCAGGGACATTCTGACCGCCACCTCGGCCGATCTCCTGAACTGGACGAAACCGGTCTGGTGCGAGTATCCGGGGGCTCCGTCGGAACATCTCTACACCAACCAGTTGCGGCCCTACTACCGGGCGCCCCACATCCTGGTGGGTTTTCCCATGCGCTACAAGGACCGGGGACCCACCGAAGCGACTTGGCGGTTGCCGGGGCGTGAAGCCCGGGAGCACAGATCCTCCGTCAACCAACGCTACGGAACAGCCGTGTCCGACGCCCTCCTGATGACCGGCCGGGACCGGCATGACTTCAAACGTTGGGGAGAGGCCTTCATTCGACCCGGGCCCGCCCGGACCGACAGTTGGGTCTATGGAGACAACATGATCGCCTGGGGAATCGTCCAGACCCGATCGGATCGTGTCGGTTCTCCCGACGAACTCTCCATCTACGTGGTGGAAGGGTACTGGGTGGGGCGAGGCATCAACGTTCGGCGTTACTCCCTCCGGATGGACGGATTCGTATCCGTGCGGGCGCCGTTGGCCGGTGGGGAGATCGTGACCCGTCCTCTCCGCTTCGACGGCAATCGGCTACGCCTCAACTATTCCACCTCCGGCAGCGGCGGAATCTGGGTCGAACTCCAGGATGCGGACGGCAGGCCCCTGGAGGGTTTCAGCCAGGCGGATGCGGATGAGGTCTTCGGAGACCAGATCGAAGGCGTCGTGACCTGGAAGGGGAACCGTGACGTCAGGTCGCTCGCCGGCCAACCGGTCCGGATCCGGTTCGTTCTCAAGGACGCCGACCTGTACGCTTTTCACTTTGCCGCCGACTAGGAGGGGCGACTTTCAGTCGCCCTGTGGGGGGAGTAGGGGAGACGGTAGTCCTTCCACTGCAGTTGATGCACAATCGATTAGAGGGACGAGCCATGGAGAACGAGCCGATCATGAACGACCAAGGCTATCGCCGCACACTCAAGGCGATTGAAGGCCTGATGACTGCCAAGCGCGGCACTCCTGAAGGCGACCGGCTGGATGTTCCAGTAACGTCGGTCGAGGCTTGGGAGGCGCTAGATTTTCCTGCGGACACCGGGATCGAGACGTGATTAGAGAACCTGGCCGCGATGGACGCAGTGCGGAGGGCTTGCCACTCGGGGGCTATCGAGAGTTGATGTGCATTCTCCTGTGGGAATGCCGGCATTAGAACCAAGGAATTCAGGGAGGAATCCGAAAAATGCCGCTATTCGTGATCTTGCTCGTACTCGTCACCGGAACCGCCGTCATGGGCGCCTCCGACGGGGTCGCCGACGTGGGTTCGCGTCTTGAGCTCATGGTGGATGAACATCTCATCGACCGCATGTCGGGAGGAGCCCGGCTGCAGCTCCACCATCCGGTCCGGCGGAACGTGGCTCTGGTGACCGATGCGGCCTGGGAAGGGAACGCCTGCCATTACCGCTCGGTGTTCCAGGACGGAAGCGGCCACCGGATGCGCTACCGGATGTACTACGGCGCCTATCAGTACGAGGTGACGGAGACGGGCCAGACCTATCCTCACCGCCCGTACCTCTGTTACGCCGAGAGCAGCGACGGCATCCACTTCCAGAAACCGAAGCTGGGACTGGTGGAGTTCCAAGGCAGCACGGACAACAACATCATCCTCTCCCAGACGACGCTGAGCTCAGTCGAGGCGGACCCCGGCCACGCCGCCATCTTCAAGGACGACAATCCCGACTGCCCCGAAGACGCCCGCTACAAGATGATCATCCGGTCCAGGGGCGAGAAGGGCCTGTTGGCGCTCAAGTCGCCGGACGGACTCCGGTTCACCCCCATGTCGGACCGGGTGGTGATCTCCGAAGGGGCCTTCGATTCACAGAACCTGGCTTTCTGGGACCCGGCGCAGCGGGAGTACCGGGCTTACTTCCGTGGGTTCCAGAACAAGGTCAGGGACATCCTGACGGCCACCTCTCCCGATTTCCTGAACTGGACGGACCCGGTCTGGTGCGAGTATCCGGCGGCGCCCCGGGAGCATCTCTACACCAACCAGTTGCGGCCCTACTACCGGGCGCCCCACATCCTGATCGGTTTCCCCATGCGCTACAAGGACCGGGGCTCCACCGAAGCGACCTGGCGCCTGCCGGGCCGGGAAGCCCGGGAGAACAGGTCGAAGGTATCCCAGCGCTACGGCACGGCCGTGACCGACTCGCTTTTGATGACGGGCCGCGACCGGCTCCACTTCAAACGCTGGGCAGAGGCCTTCCTTCGGCCCGGTCCTGCCCGAATCGACAGTTGGGTCTACGGAGACAACAGCATCGCCTGGGGAATCGTCCAGACCCGCTCCGACCGCGCCGGTTCTCCGGAAGAACTTTCCATCTACGTGGTGGAAGGATACTGGATGGGCCGGAGCCTGAACGTGCGCCGCTACTCCCTGCGAATGGACGGTTTCGTCTCCGTGCAGGCGCCACTCGCGGGCGGAGAGATGGTGACCCGTCCTCTTCGCTTTGACGGCAATCGGCTGCGCCTCAACTATTCCACCTCGGGCAGCGGCGGGATCTGGGTCGAGCTCCAGGACGCGGACGGCAATCCGCTGGCGGGTTTCCGCCAGGCGGATGCGGATGAAGTCTTCGGAGACCAGATTGAGGGCGTGGTGACCTGGAAGGGGAACCGGGACGTCAGCTCACTGGCCGGCAAGCCGGTCCGGATTCGTTTCGTCCTCAAGGACGCGGACCTGTACGCTTTCCGATTCGCCACAGACTAAGCAACGATTCGGCCTCCAGGAGCGGCGGTTTCCTAACCGCCGAACTCCAGAGGAACGGCGCGTACGAATGATCCACGAAACTGACAAACAGACGACCCCAGCTTGTCCTGCGGGGTGACTTGCCAAGAGTCTCGACGGCATGCATCCTGCCTGTGGGAGGACATTCGAATGAGATCAAGTCGTTTCCTGGGATTCATCCTGTTGTTGCTCATTCTGCCGGCGCCGGGTCCGGCCTGGGCGGGGTCGAGCCACGATTCCGATACCCGTGAGATCGGCTCCCGCCGGGAGCTCTTCGTCGACCACTATCTGATCGACCGGCTGCGGGGGGTCCGGCTGCAACTGCAGGAGCCGCGACCCGCGGAGCAGGTGATCCGCATCGACCGTCCCTGGGAAAACGAGTTCAACTACGGGTACAAGGTCTTTCAGGAGGGCGGGGTCTACCACCTCTTCTACCTGGCCCGGACCACACTGCCGGCGGAGCAGAGGTTCCGCCGCGCCATCAGCTACGCCCGGAGCCGGGACGGTATCCACTGGGAGAAGCCGAACCTGGGACTGGTGGAGGTGGACGGCAGCCGGGAGAACAACGTGGTCATGCTGGGACGGCTGGTCCCCTTCGTGGACAACCGGCCGGGCGTGCCGGCCAACCGGCGCATCAAGGCCACCAGCTCCCATTACCGGGACCGGCCCGATTGGAAGAACGAGCATCCCCTGGACGGAAGGAGGTACGTGGACCTGTTCCTCTACGAGTCCTCCGACGGGTTGGATTTCCGCAAGGTGCAGGAAGATCCGGTCTTCATCACCACGCTCCCCAACGGCTTCGACGGCATTCAATCCATCTTCTGGTCCGAATCCGAGGGGAAGTATGTTCTCTACTTCCGATTCATGACCTCCAACAAAGGCCCCCGAAAACGCTCCGTGGCCCGGAGCACATCCCCGGATCTTCTGAGTTGGACCGATCCCGTCCCCATGGAGTACACTACGGGAGGCATCGTCCCGCCCGAACATCTCTATGAGCACCAGACGGTCCAGTATTTCCGCGCTCCCCATATCTACGTCGCCTTCCCGCCGCGGTTCATGTATGGCCGCTCCGCGCTCACCAGGGAACAGGGCGAGGCCGCCGGCATCGTCTCGGACGCCACCCAACCGAACAATCCGAACTGGCTGACCCAGGATTGCGCGGACGCCGCTTTCATGACCTCCCGGGGGGGCACGCTCTACGACCGCACCTTCATGGGGGTCTTCGTCCGTCCGGGTCCGGACACCCTCAACTGGGTGTCCCGCACCAACTATCCGCTTCAGGGCGTGGTCCGGACGGGGCCGGCCGAGATGTCCATCTACGTGGGCCGGCACTATGGGCATCCCACGTGGCACATCCAGCGGTTGACCCTGCGCCTGGACGGATTCGCCTCCGTCAACGCGCCCTACGCCGGCGGCGAGATGATCACGAAGCCCCTGAAGTTTTCGGGGAGCCGTCTGGAGATCAACTACTCCACTTCGGCCGTCGGCGGATTGAGGGTGGAGATTCAAGACGCCGAGGGGAAGCCGATACCCGGATTTTCACTTGCGGAGTGTCGCGAGATCATCGGAGATGAGATCGCCCGGGACGTGTCCTGGGAGAGTGGCGGGGACGTGGCCCGTCTTGCGGGGACCGCCGTTCGGCTCCGTTTCGTGATGAAGGACGCGGACCTCTACTCCATCCGCTTCCACGACTGACGCCGGAGCCCGAGTCCCGGGCGGCAGGGGGCATCGGTCAGTCCTCCAGCATGTCTCCGGCCTGGATGTAGGCGATGAGGTCCGCCATCTCCTGCAGGCCGATGTTCTCTTCCAGGCCCTCAGGCATGAGGGAAACCTGGGACGCCCGGATTTCGGCGATGCGGGCCCTGAGAATCGTCTCCTCCTCCCCGGGACCGCTGCGCAGGGTCAGGCTGCCGGGACCCTCCGCCGCCAGGACGCCGCCGTAGACCAGACCCTCGCGAGTGGTCACGATGTAGTTCTGGAACAGGCCCAGAATCTGGGCATTGGGGTTCAGAATGGCCTGGAGCAACTCCTCCCGGGTGTGTCCCTGCACCCCGACGCGTAGATCCGGGCCCACCGCGTCCCCTTCCTGGGGTTGGTGGCAACGGGCGCACTCCCGTTCGAAGACCTGCTCCCCCCGCGATGAGTCGGCAGCCAGGTCCAGAACCTTTTGGTAGTGCCGCACCACGCGGTCCCTCTCGTCCGGCGTGTCGGGCCGGTACAAGTTCAGAGCCCGTTTCCGAATCGTTTCATCCGGATGCTGGGTGAGCAGGACCCGGTGGTCCTGCTCCAGGGCTGCCGTCTCCACGGTCCCCCGTTCCAGCGCGTCCAGCAGACGGGACGCACGACCGCGGTGGGCGATCAGGGAGTGAAGGGCGGGTCTCCGCTCCCGGGGAGAGAGGGTGCTCCAACGGGGAAGGATCAGGCCGGCGGCCTCCACGTCGTCGTATCCTCCCACGACCTTGAGAACTTCGGAACGCAGGGCGGAATCGGAAACGGAATCCAGAAAGTGTCCGAAAATGGGACGCGCGTCCCGAAATCGGACAGTTGCCAGGGTGCGGACCGCCCCCATCCGATGTTGGTGCGGGAGGCCGGGGTCCAGGGCTCGACGGCGCGCCCGTGCCGTCAGCCTCGGCATCCGGAAGTACCGGGCCACGCGGACCGCCGCCGTTCGGAGACGTTCAGAATCACTTGCCAGGAGTTTGCGGAACATGGCTCGGATGCCTGCCGGATCCAGACCGGCGGCCTTTCCCATTTCCAGACCTCGAGCCAATCCGTCGAGTCCGGCTCGCTGCCAGGCCTCGTTCTCCAGACCGGATGATCGGAAAACCATTTCCAGGATTCGCCTGATTTCCGCCGGCCGTCGACGGGCGCCGGCCACGGCCGCGAGTTCCTCCAGGAAATCTCTCCTCTGTTTCCGATTCTCTGCTCCGAAGAAGTCCGATCTCAGGAGATGCTCCAGAAGATCCGGCGAGGAACCGGCCTCCGAGCTCAGGATGGCCGCACGAAGACCGGGCGTCAGGCTCTGGTGGAGAGCCAGATGTGACAGGGCCCGGGTGACGGCCTCGCCCTGGAACCGGCCGAGACTCAAGGCCAGTTGGAATCCGACCCGCGGCTCCTCTCCCGCCGCCATGTCTACGAGTCGCGGAAGCAGCTCGGGAAACTCCTCGGCCATTCGGACGGCATGTTCCCGGACCCCGGGACTCGAGTCCCGCAGGGCTGGGGCCAGGATCTCGGAATCGACGGCGGAGAGCCCTTCCAACGTGTTCAGCGCGTGCAGGCGGCCTTTGGCCGACTCCCCCCGGCGGACGACGTCCTTGAGCCCGGCGACCACCGAGATCTCCTGCCGTTGGACCAGAAGGCGCTGAGCCGTGAGTCGCCACCAGCGGTTGGGATGGGAGAGAAGCCGAACCAGGCTTTGGGGGTCCGTTCCCTCCAGAGCGGGTTTCCGGGGTGCCGGACCCGACGCTCTTGCGGGGACGACCCGATAGATTCGGCCCCGGTCCGTTCCCGCATAGAAATCCAGATCCCGCTTGATGGGTTCCGGAATCGACTCGGGGTCCTCCACCAGCTTGCGGTAGATGTCCACGATGTAGAGATTTCCGTCCCAGCCGGTGGTGAACTGAACCGGCCGGAACCAGGGATCGGTGGAGGCCAGGAACTCCCGCTGCTGCTCCTCCGGCGCCCGGCTGGCCACGAAACTGATGCCGCTCGGCGCCAGCAGATCCCGGTGAACCAGATTCCCGGCGACTCCTCCGGTGAAGAGATTCCCCCGGTACGGCGGAGGAAGCCGGTCGCCCGCGTAGACGGTGCCTCCGGTGGCTCCGGTGAAGAAACCTTGCACCCGGCGGGTGCGCCCCAGGCCCATCTCGTCGGAACGCTCCTGTCTCACCCGGGTACGGAGTTCGCGCCACTTCTCGGGGGCCGTCCGGGAATAGATGCGTCCGTCGTGGTCCGAGACGTCCCGGATGATGTCCCTGGGCGCCGCCAGATAGGGATTTCTCTCCAGGTAGCGGCGGGGCAGGAGCACGTGCAGGACGTGGGTCCCGGTGCGGGTGACGAAGCGATGGCCCCAGTCGTCGAAGGTCTGTCCGAAGCGGGCCGCTCCCGAAGCCGCTTCGAAGATGCCCCGGCCGGGGCGAAACCGGAAATCGGTTCCCAGGACCGAGACCGGGCCGGCCCCCGGCCGTTCCGGCGACCGGACGATTCCCGGGTGTCCGTCGTTGGAGACGTAGATCCAGTTGTCCAGGGAGTAGCGGAGGTTGCTGACCCGGCCCTGAGGCTGACCCACCTCGAAACCGGTAAACAGGACTCGCCGTTCATCCGCTCGGAGGTCGCCGTCCGTGTCCTTGAAGAAGAGGAGGTCCGGCGCCGCCGAGGCGATCACGCCTCCGTCCCACAAGGCCAACCCCTTGAGCTGGAGAATTCCGTCGGCGAAGACCAACGAGTGGTCCACTCTCCCGTCGCCGTCCCGGTCCTCCAGGACCCGGATCCGGCTCCTGGGCGGTTCGCCCGGCGGCGGATCGTAGGGGTAGTCCAGCATCTCGGCGACGAAGGCCCGCCCTTCCTCGTCGAAAACCAGGTCGACCGGGTCCCGCACGTACGGTTCGGCGGCGAAGATCTCGACCCGCACGTCTCCGGGGTGCTGAAAACTGGCCAGGGACTCCTCCGGCGAGAGCGGACCGGTGTCAGCGCGCTCGCCGCAGCCGGAGAGCAGCAACAGGCCGGGCAGGAGACGGTGCCATCGCATGGGCGCTGATTTTCTCCCGTGGGAGTCGGCTTCGGCAACAGACGGGCCGTCACGAGATTCCTGGGATGCCCGCAATTCGATTCTGATAGGCTGACCCCATGGTCAGAAGCGCTGCCGCCACCGTTGAGGATTATCTGCTGGAGCTCTCCCCGGACCGCAGGGAGGGCATTCAGGCCGTGAGACAGGTGTTCCTGGACAACCTGCCGCCGGGTTACGTCGAGACCATGAATTGGGGGATGATCACTTATGAGATCCCCTTGGAGCGCTATCCCAAGACCTACAACAGCCAACCCCTCATGTACGCGGCGCTGGCCTCCCAAAAGCGGCACATGGCTGTCTACCTGATGTGCGTCTACAGCCACGCCGAATCCAGGACCCGGTTTGTGGAGCGCTTCAAGGCGAGCGGGAAGAAGCTCGACATGGGAAAGTCGTGCGTCCGCTTCCGGAGGGTGGAAGACCTGCCGCTGGATCTCATCGCCGAGACCGTCGCCGGCACCTCGGTGGAGGACTACATCAAGTTCTACGAGGCGTCCCGCAAGCGGTAGAAGGACGCCCCTGTGATTCTGCCTCTGAATGCCGGACGGCTCCGTTCGGCCGACTTTCTGCTATCCTAACAACCCTTGGGGATGGGTCGTCGCACTCTGGAGACCTGTTTCAATTTCGTTTGGGACGTTTCCTCCCGGGCTTCCGGCCAGGAGCGGCGGTTTCCTAACCGCCGAACCGTGGAGCGATCGTGTGGAGTATGGAGGAAAGGGCGATTGGAAATCGCCCCTCCTTTTTCAAGGAATGGAGCGGCGGTTTCCAACCGCCGGATCCCCGTGGAGCTTGGAGGAATGGGCGGTTGGATATCGCCCCTCCTTTTTCGTAGAAGGGAAACCAGACTCATGAGCACAACCGCAGTCAAGAACGAGTACAAGGTCGCCGACATCCGCTTGGCCGGCTTCGGACGCAAGGAGATCTCCCTGGCGGAACACGAGATGCCCGGGCTGATGGCCGTCCGCAAGGAATACTCCGGCAGCAAGCCGCTGTCCGGCGCCCGGATCTCCGGGTCGCTGCACATGACCATCCAGACCGCCGTGCTGATCGAGACCCTGGCCGATCTGGGCGCGGAGGTGCGATGGGCGAGCTGCAACATCTTCAGCACCCAGGACCACGCCGCGGCCGCCATCGCCGAAACCGGGGTCCCCGTTTTCGCCTGGAAGGGGGAGACGCTGGAGGACTACTGGTGGTGCACCGACCAGATTCTGAAGTTTCCCGGGGGCGGACCCAATCTCCTGGTGGACGACGGCGGCGACGCCACTCTGCTGATTCACCTGGGATACGAGTTTGAGGAGGCCTTCGCCGCACAGGGGACTCTTCCCGATCCCGGAACCGCCGACTCGGTGGAGATGAAGGTGGTTCTGACACTGCTCCGGGACCGTCTGCTGGAAGATTCCCGGTATTGGCACCGGATGGCGGGACGGGTCGTGGGTGTCAGCGAGGAGACCACTACCGGCGTGCACCGTCTCTACCAGAGGCAGAAGGCCGGGACCCTCCTCTTTCCCGCCATCAACGTCAACGACAGCGTCACCAAGAGCAAGTTCGACAACATCTACGGTTGCCGTCACTCCCTGCCGGACGGCATCATGCGCGCCACCGACGTCATGATCGGCGGCAAGACCGTGCTGGTCTGCGGATTCGGCGAGGTGGGCAAGGGGTGCGCCCAGTCCATGAGGGGACAGGGAGCCCGGGTGCTGGTGACCGAGATCGATCCCATCTGCGCGCTGCAGGCGGCCATGGAGGGGTTCCAGATCGTGAGGACGGAGGATGTGGTATCGGACGTGGACATCTTCGTCACCGCCACCGGCAACTTCGGCGTCATCCGGCTGGATCACATGGCCCGGATGAAGGACAAGGCCATCGTCTGCAACATCGGCCACTTCGACAACGAGATCGACATGGCCGGACTTCAGGACTCCCCCGGAATCCGCAAGGAGGAGATCAAGCCCCAGGTCCACCAATGGCACTTCCCCGACGGCCACAGCATCCTGGTCCTGGCCGAGGGCCGGCTGGTGAATCTGGGCTGCGCCACCGGCCATCCCAGCTTCGTCATGAGCAGCAGCTTCTCCAACCAGGTCCTGGCCCAGATCGAGCTCTGGCAGAACCGGGAGAAGTACGGGAGAGAGGTCTACGTCCTGCCCAAGCACCTGGACGAGAAGGTGGCGCGGCTCCACCTGGAGAAGCTGGGGGCCAAGCTCACCGAACTCACCGCCGAGCAGGCCGACTACATCGGCGTCCAGGTGGACGGCCCCTACAAGCCGGATCATTACCGCTACTGAGACCGACCCGCTCCAGCGGCTTCATTCCCAATGGCTTGTCGACCTTGATGTCAGGCATAGGTCTTGGCATTTCTTTGACTCATATATTATGAGTCACATATACTAATAGGATATGACCAAAAGGATGCAGGTGTTGTTCGCCGATGATGAGTATGAAGAGATTCAGGCTGCGGCCCAACGGCAACGAATGACTGTCGCCGAGTGGGTCCGGCAGTCGCTTCGGAAAGCACGGTACGATCAAGCCCGTGACGTTGACCTCAAGTTAAGAGCCATCGCCGAAGCAGCGCGATACGAGCATCCCACTGCCGACATCGATGTCATGCTTGAAGAGATCGACGCCGGGCGAGGTCTTGAGTGATCTTCATCGACTCGAATGTGCCCATGTATCTGGTCGGCGCTTCGCATCCAAACCGGGAACGCGCAATCGAGATCGTGACCAGGCTCGTCCGTGAGAGGGAGCACCTGATTACGGACGTGGAGGTCTATCAGGAGATTCTTCACCGATACACGGCGATCAATAGACACGATGCTATTGACGCTGCCTTCCGGACATTGGACGCTATTGCCGACGAGGTTCTCAGTTTCGGCCTGGCCGAGGTGAGGGCCGCCCGACGGCTGATCAGCCTTGTTCCAAGGGTCTCATCGCGGGATGCGTTGCACGTTGCAGTGATGCGTCAGGCTGGCGCCAGCCGCATCCTCAGCTTCGATCGCGGTTTCGACTCCTGCCCCGGGATTGAGCGCTTATGTTGATTCTCAACGGCGACCGATACGGTTGAGAGCGCAGATTTTCAAATTAATTCTGTCACCGGCTGCCCGGTCTCGTCGTCGATGGAGTTGGCGATCTTCACGGGGCGCCCGATGGGGCTCATGTATTCCTTGTGCCAGTCGATGCCGAAGGCCTTGTAGAGGGTCGCGAACAGGTCTCCGATGGTGACCCTTCGCTCCGCCACGTAGGCTCCCCGGTCGTCGCTGGCGCCCACCACCTTGCCCCCTTCGATTCCGCCGCCTCCCAGCAGCAAGGACCAGCAGTGGGGCCAGTGGTCCCGTCCCGCCTTGGAGTTGTGGTGGGGGCTGCGTCCGAACTCGCCCATGACGACGACGATGGTGGACTCCAACAGGCCGCGCTGGTGGAGGTCCTCCAGCAGGACCGGCAGGGATTCGTCCAACTTTGCGGTCTGCTTGATGTTGCGGCTGTCGTTGTTCGAGTGGGTGTCCCAGCCGTTGAGATCGTGGCCGGCGGCGGTGATGAACCGGCTTCCCGACTCCACCAGGCGCCGGGCCAGAAGCAGGCTCTGTCCGAAGCTGGTCCGTCCGTAGGCGTCCCGGGTCTTTTCCGATTCCTGGCTCAGATCGAAGGCTTGCCGCACCTCCGGCGCCGTGATCATCTCCAGGGCCTGTTGGCTGAAACGGTCCATCTTGGCGTGCTCGGCGGTCCGGACCTTCTTCCGATAGTAGCTGTCCACCAGGTTCAGAAAGGTCTGCCGTTCCTCCAGGTGTTCCCGGGTGAGGGTCTTGGGAAGGCTGAGGTCGGGGACCTGGAAGTCCTTCCCATTGGGGTTCCCCACCAGCATGGGATCGAATTCGGGTCCCAGGTACTGCCCCTTCTGGTAGAGGTAGTGCTGTTTGCCCGCTTTGGCCGGGACCACGACGTTGGGCGGCACGTGGTTGATCCGTCCCAGCTCACGGCAGACGATGGACCCGACGCCGGGAAAGTCCATGGCCGGCGTGGGCCGGTGGCCGGTGAGGCCGTAGTAGACCGCCTTTTCGTGGTTGGGCTCCAGGGACTGCATGGAGCGGATGATGGAGACCTTGTCCATGTGCCGGGCCAGGTTGGGAAGCAGTTCCGAGATCCGGATGCCGGGCACGTTGGTGGATATGGACCGGAAGCTGCTGTTGGGCTTGGGGTCCCAGGTATCCATCTGGGCAGGTCCCCCCTCCAGCCAGATGAGGATGCACGAACTCGCCTTGGCCGAGTCGACGTCCTTTCCCGCCTTGGCCATGAGGTGGGCGGCTTCCAGGTAACGGTTCAGGGACATCCCCAGGAGGCTCAGCGAACCCACTTTGAGGAAGGATCGCCTCGCCAGGACCTCCGGAGTCGGCAACAGGCACCCGGTGTATTTCATGTCGCTTCCCTCAGTCCGTTCTCTCAGTGGTTGTGGGCGAATTCCCGCGAGGCCAGGAGCGCCCAGACCAGGTTCTTCAGGCCCTCGCTGCGGGAGGAGCTCCGCTGGACCAGTTGCGCCAACCCGTCCCGCTCTTCCGGACGCGGATAGCGGGACAGGCCCGCGAGATAGAGTTCCTCGATGATTTCCCCGTCGGACGCGCCCGCATCCAGCAGGCGCGCCAGGCGGCTGCCCTCACCGGCCAACCGCTCCGTGTAGGTCGATCCCACCAGGAGGTGGAGCGCCTGGTTGAGACTGGGCTCGACGGTCCGCTCCGGGACCTGCTGGCGATTGGTTCTACCGTACATGTCCAGAAAGGCCGACGGGTAGAGGTCCGGCATGGTCAGCTCGATGGCCCGGGTGCCCGGGGGCGCCAGTCCCTTGTCGGTGGTCTCGAAGGTCTGGGCCACCGCCGTCACCGAGGTCATGGCGTCCAGGAGGACCTCGGCGTCCAGCGGCCGGGGCAGGGAGTGGGAGTAGTTGATTCGGTCCCCTTCCGAGCCGGGATGGGGCGTGGAGGAGAGCTGGTAGGTCTCCGACAGGACCATTCGCCGGAGCAGTTGCTTCAGGTCGTATCCCTGCTCCCGGAAATCACGGGCCAACGCCTTCAGGAGGCGCGGATGCGTCGGAGGGTTGGACGATCGGAAGTCGTCCACCGGTTCCACCAGTCCTCGCCCGAAGAGTTGGCCCCAGAACCGGTTGACCGCGGCCTCGGCGAACCAGGGGTGATTGGTCACCCAGCGGGCGAAGGTCTGGCGGGGGCTGGTGTGGGTGTGAGCCGGCACCGGTGAACCGTCGGGCAAGGCCGGATCCGCTTCCCGGCCCGTCCGTGGATGGATGGTCTTCTTGCTGTCGGGACCGGCGCCGAAATCCGGATCGGGCCCTTCCGGGTCGTCGTAGATCAGGGCGGTGCCGAAGCCAGCCCACTCGGACCGCGTGACCCGCTTGAAGAAGGCGGCCAAACCCCAGAATTCGTCCTGACTCCACGACTCGTAGGGATGGTTGTGGCACTGGGCGCAGTCCAGGCGCCGTCCCAGGAAGACCCGGAACTGTTCGGCCATGGAGTTCTCGGCCCGGGAGATGACACCGTTTTGCAGGAAATGGCGCGAGGCGCCGTCGTAGCCCTGAGCCGTGATCCGTTCCCGGGCCATTCGGTCATAGGGCTTGTTGGCCGCCACCGAGTCCCGGACCCATTGCCAGTAGACGTGGCCGTGCTCGGCCATTCCGGTGGAGATGTGACCGACTCGGAACAGGTCGGCCAGCCGGAAGGTCCAATAGTCGGTGAACTCCAACGACTCCAAAAGGACGTCCACCAACTTCTCCCGCTTGTCCGGGTCCCGGCTGGTCAGAAACTCCCGGACCCGATGGGGAGGGGGCAAGGTTCCGGTCAGATCCAGGCAAATGCGCCGGAGAAACTCGGAGTCGGTGGAGCGGCGCGCCGGCCGGAGGTGGAACTTCCGCAGTTTGGCCAGGATGTAGTCGTCGATGTAGTTGCGCGGGACGTAGGAGGCGGAGTCGGTCACGGCATCGGCGATGACGCCGATCCGGGCACTCACCACGTGACCCGGAGCCCGCACCAGGATAGTGGTTTCCCCCGCGTTGACGGCCCGAACCGTTCCTTCGGAATCCACCTTCACGGTCTCCAGGTTCGAGGATTCATAGCGGACCTGGTCCGTCACGTCTTCACGGGTGCCGTCCGGAAGATCCGCCAACACCAGCAACCCGTGGCGGCCTCCGGATTCCAGGACCACTTCCGAAGGGAGGACCTCCAATCGACGGATCTTCCGCGCCGCCTCGGCCGTTTCGTCGCCGTAGCGGGCGCCCTGCCGGATCCAGTCCAGCAGCGTCCGGTAGTCCGGGGAGTCCGCGGTCATGCGTTCCCCGCCGCCGTGGGGGACCTGGAGCGACGGTTTCTGCAACAGGAGGCTCCGGTCCGGGGCGCTCATGTCCACGCGGGGCTCAATGGCGCCGCCCGCCTCCATGCTCATGACCTGATAGTCTCCGCCCTGGACGATCCACCGGTAGTCCTCGCGGGGATGAAGGGCATCGATGGAGAGCTTGAATCCGGCTCGGCCCTTGACTCCGCCGTGGCAGTCGCTGGCATTGCATCCTCGTTTGGTGAGGATGGTTCCGATGTCCCGGGAGAAGCTGAAGGGTCTTTCCACCCCGTCATTGGAGACACGAACGGGAACCTGGGCAGTCAGGCCGCCCAGGCGAGCCCTCAGGGTCGTCTCTCCATCCGTCAGGGAAGTCACTCGTCCCGCCGGGTCCACCTGGGCAATTCCGCGTGAAGCCAGGAAGAATCGGCTCTGGGAGGTGACGTCCCGCTCCAGTCCGTCGGCTCCCCGTCCCAGGACCAGGACGCGTTGAGTCGCTCCGGGACCTGAGAGAACCACCTCTTCCGGCAACAGACGCAGCGACAGGACGGTCGATGAGCCGGCCGCCGCCGGCGTCCAAGCGCCGAGGAGAACGGCCGCCGTCACGCAGGAGCACAGAATTCGGACCACGCTCGGAGATTTCATGGCGCCAATGCCACCTCCTGCTGGCCGGTGCCGGTTTCCGCGATCTCAGGAGAATCCAGGATCAAAAGGGGAATCCTGCCCGCCATGAGCGGGGGGCCGGTCCGGTTCGCCGACATGGGCCGGGCCCGAATCCTCAGGAACCGGGGCAGGGGAGTCGGTTGAACCTGGGGGCCTGCTTGCAAAACCAACGTGACCGCCTTCCGCTTGGGTCGATGGCTCTTGGGGTCGACGATGTGTTCGCCCGGCGGCCGGTATTGGATTCCCTGAACCAACAGCCCACTCCAACTGGCGGGAGTGGAGGCCTGGACCCGCATACCGGCGGGAAGGCCGTCGACTTCCACCAGGACCTCTCCGTCGAATCCTTCCTCCAGGTCGGCCACCAGTGTCAGGCGCCTGGATTCCCCCGGCTTCAGGTTGAGGCGGTCCGTCATTTCGATAAGCTGGGAGGACACCGAGAAGACGCCTAGCGACACCTCCATTCGACCCAGATGAGGAACCTGCGGCCGGATCAGAACCCGGTATTGGTATTCGTCTCCCCAGGCATGGTCGGTCACGTCCCGGACCAGCAGCCAGTAATCCCCTTCCTTGTCAAAGGTGTGCAGGGTCTTCCGCTCGATGGTCTTGTTGGGGTCGATGCCGTTGCCCCCGTATTCCCGGTAGATGTTGTGGGTCACCACCTCCCCCTTGGCGTCCAGCACCTTGAGCCAGGGGCTGAAGTGGGGGGGAGCGAGCCGGGGCGTCTCGACCTCTATTGCCACGGATTGACCCGCGCCGACCCGGAATCGGAAACGGTCCACGTCGCCGGGAAAGTCAATGCGCCCTTCGGCGAAGCTGGGAAGGGGCAGCTCCTGGGCGGCCTCCGCCGAGTCGTTGGGTTCTTGGTCCCGAGTGGAGGCCATGGTGGGGGAGGCATCGCTTCCGGACGAGGAGGCGGTCACCGAACGGGTTTTCAATTCGGCCAACCGATCGTCCCCGAGTCTCCGGTAAAAGCTTCCGAACTGACGCAGGGTCGTGGAGTCCCTTTCCAGCCAGTCGGCCGGGTCGGCGTGGGCCGGCTGGCCGAAGGCCCCGATCACACGGCGCGAGACAGTCTCGTTCCGGGCCGGTCCGACCCGCAACTGATAACTGTTGTCCCAACTCCGGCCCAGAAACGTGCCCACGGAAAGCAGATAACGTCCAGCCTTCTCGAAACGATGCTCCAACAGAGGGTAGAGGACGAACTGGGCCACGAAGTCACGCCGGTCGAACGAGGTGCTCCGAACCCGGATCGGTTCCCAGGAAAGCCGAGGGCCTTTCAGGACCAGAGGACGAGCCCGATCGGTCCCGAACCAGCTCTGATGAGGTTCGTAGAGCCGGATCTCGGTCTGGGCCCAATAACTGACGCCCAGCTCGAAGCCGGACAACACCTGGAAGGCCAGCGTCTCGCCTGCTTCCACCTCGAAGGAGTAGTAATCCAGTTCTCCCTTCTTTTCGATGGTGCCGTTGACGACGGCCGGGAGGCTGATTTCCTGAGCTTGGGAAGGTCGATGGTGAGGCGATTCGGCTTCATCCTGGAGTTTCTGATTCACCAGGTGGAGGCTCAGGGAGTTGGAGACGCCGGTGGGACTCACGAGCCGGAAGTGGTGAAGTCCGGGACGAGTTTCGGACGAAGTCGCCACTTCGAGCACGGCCAGAAACTCCGGTTCCTTCGCATCCTGGCCCAGGAGTTTCAACGCCCTCCTCCTGTAGTATTCGTCCTCGTCCTTTGCCTCGTTCTCCGTGACCTCGGTCACGGTAAGGAGACGGGCGCGCACGTCGTCACACTCAAACCAGACGGCGTGAGTCCCCTGCAGGCGTTTCCCGCGCACCTGGATTTTGAACGGAGATCCGATGAGCCCGCCGATTGGATGGTGCGAACGCATCTCAGGGTCCCGGGGCTGGGGCTTGTCATTGGCGTGGACGCCTTGAGGGCTCCACAAGGCAAAGCAGAGAACGGCGCAAGCTGGAAGAAGTTTCCGTTTCATTCGTACGAAACACTCCTGTCGGAAAAGCGTTGCACGATTATATCCCGCCACCGCGACTTCCTTCCACCTGGGCGGGGGACTGTTAGTCCGCCCGTCCCCTTTGCGCCAATCCTCCAATTGAAGTTCGGCGGTTGAAAACCCCCAGTCCCTCTCCACGGTCCCACTCCCGGGCCATGCGCTTCAGTTCCGCCACCACGCCGCCGTAGCCGGGGTTGCCGTACAGGTTGCGCTGCTCCCAGGGGTCGTTCAGGAGATGGTAGAGGGACCCGTCCTCGTCGGGCACCCGCTCGTCCATGAAGAAGACCAGCTTCCATTCCCGGGTCCGGACCATGACCCGCCGTCCCCCGCCGCGGCGAAGTTCCTCGTAGGCATCTTCGCTGTGATCGTGCTCCGAGAAACAGGCCCGGCGCCACTCCCGGACCTCGCCCCGGATCAAAGGCAGCAGGCTCCGGCCCCGAATCCCGGAGGGCGGGTCGAAACCGGACAACTCCAGCAGCGTCGGCAGGAAGTCCACCATCTCCACCGGCTCCGTCACCACCTTGCCCTGAGGCAGCAGCCCTGGAGCCCGAAGGATGAACGGGACCTTGACGTTGGAGTCGTAGAAATCCCGTTTCTTCCAGTTGCGGTGCTCTCCCAGTTGGAAACCCTGATCGGAGTTGACGACGATGATGGTTTCAGCCAGGCGTCCGGCCTGTTCCAGGACCGAAAGCAACCTTCCGACCTCCCGGTCCACGGCCCGGATCATGCCGTAGTAAGTTCCCCGGGCGAGCCCGATCTCTTCCCGGCTCAGGTGGGGAGCGCCGCTGTAGACATGGATGTTCTCCCGCTCGTAACGGGGCTTTCCCCGGGTCTCCCCGGGTGTCGGGAAAGGCAGATCGATGCGGCTGGGATCGACGAACCAGGAGGGCGTGGTGGAGCAGGCGACGTGCGGCGCGTGGAAGGAGACGCGCAGGAAGAAGGGCTCCGGCGATCGAACCAGTTCCCGCAGGCGGCCGAGCGCCAGGTTCCCCAGCCGGGCCGTGCGGATCTGGCCGGGAGGAATGTCGAGCAGGCCCCCGATCATCCATTGATGGGTCTGGGTTCGAACCACCGACAGGAGGCGGCGGCGCCACTCGGAGGGCAGGTGCGAGGTGGGCCGTCCCCGGTTGTCGAGATACCGGGGAGCGTCGCCCAAGAGACGCCAATCCTCCCGGAAGGCGTGGGCCTTGCCCACGTTCTCGGGAGTGATGCCGGCCTCGTTCCACGCCTTGAGCAGGTTTGGGGTTTCGTTCAGTGACCGGGTGCGGTAGCGTCCCGGATTCGAAGCCGGCATTCCCATGGCCATGACGCCGGTCTGGTGCGCGTAGAGACCGGTCTTCATCGAGGTCCGCGATGGGACGCAGACCGGATTCTGGACGATGGCCGTCTCGAAGCGGACCCCCTCGCGGGCGATACGGTCCATGTGCGGCGTATCGGCCCAGGGCCGGCCGTAGCAGCTCAGCGTATCCGCCCGCCCGTCGTCCAGCATGATCCAGAGGACGCTGGGCGGGGAGGTTGAGGCCGCGGCGGCGGTTCCACTTCCGGCGAGCAGAAGGAGATAAACGGAGAGGCCGTATCGGGTCACGGAAACTTCGGCTGTCCGCCCCTCCGCTGGGGCCAGGGCTGGTTCAGATCCATTGCCACGGGATCCTCCACTTCCTTCTGGCGAACCCGAAGCCGGGCCCACATTTCCCGAACCTGGTCCTGGTAGTCCGGAAGAAAATAGAGGTTCCGCATCTCCTTGGGGTCGCGGCCCAGGTGGTAGAGCTCCCCGTCGCCGGCGGAGCTCACCGTGAGCTTCCAACCCTCGGGCGTGACCAGGGTCCGGTGCTGGTAGACGTGCCGCCGGTTCCAGGGATGGCTGAAACCCTGTTCGTCGCTGACGACCAGGATGTCCCGGTCGGGGAACTCCCGTCCCGAGCGCAGGTCAGCGGCCCAGCTCTCTCCCTGCAGGTGCTCGGGCAGCGGCTGCCCCATCAGGTCCAGCAGGGTCGGTGTCACATCCACCTGGCTCACGGGCTTCCCGACGCGCCGTGAGCGGTCCCACAATCCCGGGATCGAAAGCAGGAACGGTACCTTCGCCGCCTCCTCGTAGCTGTTCATCTTGGACATGAGGCGGTGGTCGCCCAGCATCTCGCCGTGCTCGCTGGTGAAGACGACGATGGTGTTCTCCTCCAGCCCCAATTCCCGAAGCCGGTCCAGCACGCGGCCCACCATTTCGTCCACCAGGGTGACCAGGCCCCAGTAGCGGGCCATGGCGTCCCTCAGCTCCTCGACGGTCTGGGGATAGGCGATGGGAAGCTCGCCCCGGATCAACGCCAGCCGCATCTGCCGCTTGGCGAAGGATACGGTGGGGTCCATCGGTTGGAAAAAGGAATCGGGGATCGGCATGTCGGCCGGGTCGTAAAGGTCCCCGTAGACGTTGGTGAAGGGCGGCCCCTGCTTGTGATCGGCGAAGGCGTGGGGCGCCAGGAAGCTCAGATAGAGGACGAAGGGCCGGTCCTTGTGCTGCTCCAGGAACCGGATCCCCCGCCGGGCCAGGTAGACCGGCTTGGAGAGTTCCTTGGGCAGGCGGTTGGCCAGGTCGCGGGAATGGCCGTAGGGGGTATCCGCCTCGATCCCCTTCTCCTTCAGGAAGTGGTAGTAGCCGGAGCGCCGGGAATGATCCTGATCCTCGGACCACCACCTCTGATAGATCTCGGTGCTGTCGAAGTCGGTGAAGCCCCGCTGCCTGAAGATCTCGTTTCCCAGGTGCCACTTGCCGTAGTAGGCGGAGGCGTACTCGGGGTCGTGCAGCATTTCCACCAGGATCGGCACCTTGGGATCCAGGGGGATGCTGTTTTTCCACGAGCCGTGCTTGTGGGGGTAGAGCCCGGTGAGCAGGCTGGCCCGGGAGGGAGTGCAGACCGGGTTGGACACGTAGAAGGAGTCGAAGACGAAGCTTCGCCGGGCCAGCCGATCCAGGTGGGGCGTCCGGATCTGCTTGTTGCCGTAGACGCCCAGCGTGTCGACCCGCTGCTGGTCGGTGAGGAATACGATCAGGTTCGGCGGTTTTTTTTCAGCCTCGGCGCCGGGAGAACCATGGAGAAGGGCCGCGGCCAGGAGAGTTAGGATCCAGCGTTGCATGTTTGTCTCCGGGAAGATTCGCGATTCATCAAATTACCCTGTTGCGGGGGAGTCCGGCGATTAGGAAACCGCCGCTCCAGGAGGGGCGATTTCCAATCCCAACCGTCCCTCAGTCAATAACTACTAAACATTAACGTTTTCAATGGATTACCGGGTTCTTCGCCGAATCGGTAAAGTGGTTGACTCCCCATGTCTGGCGTGCTGAACAGGCAACAAACAGGCAGTAGAATTTGCTCCTGAAAGCCGACACGCTCTTTTCCCTTCCCTCATGTTCTCGATGCTCGAAGACATCGTGAATGCGATTCGACGATCGTTTGCCAACACCGCAGCCGCCTGGAGGTCCGCCTTTTCAAGACTCGCGTCCAGGGCGCGGGCGACGGCGTAGCAGACCCCGGCGGCGACGGCGAGGAGAAGCGCAAGGGCCAGAATCATGGGTTGGACGCTACCACGAAATACGCCGCGCCGCCATTGTGCGCAGGGTTCCTTCTCACGCCTCCGAATCAAAGGTGCCAGACCCTTCGTCCGCCTGTTTCAGGTCAACAGGGGCCATCCTACGCGTCCAATGTTTTGACAGTTGGGCGTAAAACCGCCGTGCCGATCGGTAACGCCGAAAAAGCCCTGGTTGCCGCTGATTCGTCTCTTGTGGCGGGGTGACGGCCGCACTGAAGCGGGCGGTCGAGAGACAACCAGCGGCGGAAGGCCGCTCCTTCCAGATCGTGATTGACGGTGAACGCACTTGGCAGTCGCAAGGGCCAATGGAGGCTCGTTTCGGCAGTGCGAAAAGAGGGTCTCGCGCCCGATCCGGGATGTGAATGGGACAAAGGGGGTGGATTCACAAAAAGCGGTCCCGGTGATTCACAAATGCACTCTCCCCGATCTTGTTTCCTTTCAGTCAGTTGCGGCCCCATTTCCGGCCACCGGGTGGCCGCACGGGGAAAATGGAGGTGGACGGGAGCGACCCCCCCTTTTTGCTGCCCGGTGCGGGCGCGGGGGTGTTGCGCCATTCACATTTGCGCAACACCCCCTGGGAGGGTCGCTCCCGTCCCATTAATCCCTGGCGGGAAGGCAGAATGAACACCATATGAAATGGCCCTTCGCAGTTCTCCTCGTGGCCCGCGTGGTAGCGGTGGTCTGGCGCACCCGATTTGATCCCTTTCCCGGGCCTGGAGACAATTCCGTGCTGCACATGATCTCCTATCCCGTTCCGACCCTCCATGCTGCGTGGCAATGGCCATTGAAGTATGTTAGGGCTTTCGGTCTGCCATGGGATGGGTACTCGGATGCAGCGATGGTGAATCCTTCCTTCTATTGAGCAGGACATTGCATCGCACAGGCGTAAAAACATGCGCTGCCGGCCTGATGGAGCGGTTCGGCCATTGCCTGAGAACTGGTGCCATGGTAACAGTTGTTATGGGTGCCACGTAAAGACTCCGATCCGTACGAAGTGTTGGGCTTGGACCATGGTGCGACGGAGGCTGACGTCAGGGCGGCGTATTTGCGTCTGGCCAAGAAGCACCATCCCGACAAGAACCCGGGCGACAAAGCGTCAGAATGGATCTTCAAAGAGGTTCAGAGCGCCTACGAGACCCTGCGTGGAGATACGGGAGTCCGCCCGGTCGGACAACAGGGACCGCCGTCTTCGCAGCCCGATCGAGCGGAACGTGACCAACGCGATGGAACCGAGTATGACCATCGACGGGAACGGCCTGATCGAGAGGAGCATCGGCGCTGGAGGCAGCAGCGCCAAGCTGCGCGTAAACACTCGGCACGTGCGCGAACAAGACCCACGAGTCATGAGCGTGGCCGCGCCGATTCCACCATCCGGCGGACCTTGCGGTGGGCCAAGTGGAACATCTACTGCTCGAACGCACTCCTTTGGCCGTCGGCGATGGCGGGGCTGCTGGAATGGCTGCCCGATCGGGTCGGAGTGCTGGTCTTTCTGTGGATGGCGCTGGGCGCGTTTACGTTGGCGTGGAACGTCTTCCTAAAGGGCGCGATCAAGGACGAGGTCGAGCAGTTCCGACGCGAGGCTCGGAAACCGCCGGATCCTTCTCGGTAGGCACCCGGCAGAGACTACTGAAGCGTCGGAGCAGGAGTCAATGAAAAGGAGTCGCTGGACAACAGAAGAACAGAGAAAGCAGATTGGTGCGGCAATGGCAATTGCCACGACTGCCAACCTGCTGTTGGGGTTACGGTATGCAGAAACGGGGAGGGCATACGTAGACTCGATGGTGACGCACGGAGGATTGGACAGGGATCTGTGCGATGGAGGAACACGGTACATACTGATTCCAATGCTGCCGTTCGCTGTTGAGTTGTGCTTGAAGGGAATAAAGTCGCAAGGAATGCGAGAGTTTCTCTGGACTCACAACCTCCAGTCACTGTGGACGGATCTGGACGCAGTAGAACAAATGGGAATACGAAAACGAGTGGAGAGCCCGGCGTGGAGAAACGAAGCGATGCGACGACGAGATGCCCTTGATATCACGGGCAAAGTGAGAACAATCGATCAAGTCATAAAAGTGCATCAGGATGACTTCGAGCGCTGGAGATACGTTGTTGATGGAGAGAGGAATCTGACGGAGGAAGGCGCGCGCGTGAGCATCGACGAAGCGATAATGGACTTGTACGGCATCGTATTTGCTTGTGTCGAGTACCACCAAGCCCGGGATGCGCAGTATCGGTGAGTTGGTCAAGGACTCGGCCGGCGCGGTTGCTATCGGCCTCGACCTTCGCCGCCGGCCGTCGCGCGTGGAGGAGGTGCTTCGAATCGCTTGACCCGGTGAGTGCGCTCGTGTGGCCCCCAATGGCGGGGCTGACAGCCGACAACGCCTGCTGGAAGGGACGCTCCTGAATCGTCCGGTGCCGGTGTTCGGCACAAGCGCCACCTCCATAGCATGCCCACCGTCGCCGAGTTTGGAGCCGTCGTAGTTGGTGCCCCCCGGTTGTTCTAGTGACAACATCGGCCTCTGCGGTTCGCAGGTTTTTTCGTCGTCCATCAGCCGATGCCTTTCTCGCGAGTTCAGCCCGTGCGGTCGATCGCCAATGACCTACAATCCCGCCATCAGGCCGATACCGGCACTGTGCTCACGGTAGCTGCGAATGCCACGCAGAGTCACCAATCCGTACGAGGTGTTGGGCCTGGACAGCAGTGCGACGACAGATGACGTAAGAACAGCTTACCTGCGTTTAGCCAAGAAATATCATCCGGACAAGAATCCGGGAGACAAAGCATCAGAATGGATCTTCAGAGAGATTCAGAGGGCGTATGAGACTCTCCGTGTCGCCAATGATATGCGGTCGGGGGAACAAGAGCGCCCGTCAACCGCACAGGAGAACAATGTGCGGAGGCAGGCCGAGCGTGCCCGCCAACGCCAGCAACAGGCTGAAGAGGCTGAAAGAGAAGAGTACGAGCAGTGGGAGCGCCAACAGGCCGAGGATGCGCGTCGCCGCTCGGAATGGGCGCGTGCCGAGCACGCCGCTCGCGGAGAGGACGGAACCGAACCCGTCTGTGACGACTGTGAAAGTGTGGTTCGCCGGTGGACCAAGCTGCCTCTAATCGTCCAGCTTAGCTGGGCGTGGACGAAGTGGACGGTGGCCGTGGTTTTCTTGGGATTCATGTTCTCAATTATGGTGATGGTAGCTCTATTATTGCTCTGGTCGGGAGTGTGGTTGATGCTGGTATTGGCGTCGCTGCTTGTGGGGCGGCCGCCGCCATCGCCGTCGGCCATAGAACCACGAGGTGACATGGTTGGAGTGCTGGCGTTTGTGCTGGGGTATTTGCTGGTGCTCAGAATGGCAATAAAGGCGGAGGATAAACCGAAGGTGTGCCCGTCGTGCGGCCGCGTCTCCTAGGGGTGAGATGCTCAGCCGAGAACAACTGCGGATTGCACGAACGAAATTCGTTCACCGTTGGCACGCGGCGCAGACGATCGGTGAACGGTTCGGCAACGATGGCGTTGGCGAGCACTTCAAGCACATCAACCACGCCAAGTCGTTGGCAGAATATATCTGGCGCTACGGCCTCTTCGAGGAATCCGTCGACGGATCCGGCAGGGAAACGCGACGCGGCAGCGTTACATACAGTCTGCGGGATGTCATCGCACCCGTCGCCGCCAAAGGCCGCCCGCATTTGCTCAACGCGATCCGATACGCGTATATCTCGGAACAACCACAGTACCATGAGCTTCAGCGGTACGCCGAACAGCACCCCGATATCCAGGTCTTCGCGAATCGTATCGTCGCCTTACACCGAGGGATGCTTCGGTATTACGTCCAGATGCGGTTGTTCACACCGGCCGAAGCCGAGTACTGGAGAACCCACTCGATCCCGTTGTTATCTCCACTCGTCGGCGGCGACCCAGATGCCGAATGGGGGCCGGCCGAAGAAGCAGGCAAAATCCCGGAGGATTTGACTGCCGCTCTTCGCAGTGCCTTCGAACGCAACATCTACAATGCCCTGGTCGCTCGCGCGAAGGCCGAGCTATTCGAAACGCTCGTCCGGCATCCACAGGGGAGTTCTATTGCCCGCAAGGCGACGAGGGGCGAGCGACGCTACACCACGAGTGCATTAATCCAGGGCCGTCGGACACGGTTCACGATCCACGACGAGGCCGTGACAGTAATGCTCCAGAGCCTCTACGAAGACCCGATGCCTTCTATTATCCGCTGGCTCGCAGCCTTCAAGTCCGCCGTGTCCGCGATGATCACCACGATGCCGATGTTTATCGTCAAGAATTTCTTTCGCGATACGTTGTCGGGCTTCGTGGCCGGGCGTTACTGGCAGGTCCCGTTCTTTTCCACGCTCACGGGAAGCGCTCATGCCATCCACGACCTCGCGACCGGCCGATCCGAAGTGATGCGCGAGTATCTGCTTCAAGGTGGATTCTTCTCGGCCTTGGTCGAATCCGAAACGCACTTTGCTGACCAGCGGGTGGGCTCGGCCACCCTGACGAAGCTCACGCGCCGGGTTTCCCGCATTGTCTACCTGCTCACGCGACCGGCGTGGATTACGGAGGCAGGCACGCGGGTCAGCCAGTTTAGGAAGGCTCTTGAGCATGGCGCAACGAAATACGCGGCCGCTCGAGCGGCCCGTATGATTTCCGCCGATTTCGCCAACATCGGGGCCTCGCGGACTTGGCGGATGTACGTACACACCGTGCCTTTCCTGAACGCTGCGATCCAAGGCCTCGATCAGCTCTATCAGATCGGTCGACGTCGGGCGCGGGCTCACCGTGGCGACCCGTTGCGGAGCCGCGAGCAGACGCGACATATTCGAAAGGTGCTGGCCGCCGGGCTCTGCCTTGCGTTGATGACCGGGGGCGTCTGGTACTACAACACATCGGATGAAGCGCGCCTTGCCGCGTACCAGGCGGAGACTGAATACGAGAAGGCGTCTTGGGTAACGTTGTACGATGTGGCTGGCGACCGCGACATTCGCCTCCCGACGCCGTTCCAGATCGGCGCCACATTCATGAAAGTGCCGGAAGTGGCACTTGACCTCGCCGCCGGCACCGACACGCTGGCAGGTCCCCGGTTCATCTGGGCGCTGATTCACGGCAATCTGGCGATTGGGTGGATTCCCGCAATCGCGCAACCGGTCGTCGAGATCCGAACCAACCGCAACTTCTTCGGTGGCGAGATCATCCCGGCTTACATGCAGGATTGGCTGCCCGAAGAACAATACTTCCCACGGTCGACACCCGAGCTGTACCGGGTGGTTGGCCAAAGTCTCGGCGTGTCACCGCTGCACGTACAAACGTTCGCCCGCGGGTGGACCGGCCATCTTGGAAACGTGGTGGTGACAGGCATTGACGAATTAATGTGGAGTGCAAACCAGAAAGGGCCGAAACCGTTTCCCCGGTTCGCTGGTCTGATCACTGGCTTCGCCAGCCTGGAGCCGCCAAGGTTCAGAACATACACGCGGTACAGCAACGAATTTTACGAGATCTCGGATTGGTTCCGCGCCTTCGCGAGGACTCGTCCTCGGGTCCGAAGTGTCAGAAACTACATGGATCGTGTCCGGCGGGTGGCTTCGAGAACCCGCCGCACGGGAGATCGCATCCGGATCTCGAAGAAGATGAGCCGTGAGGAGAAGGAAAAGCGCTTGATTGAACTTTACGGCCGGATTGACGAAAGATTCCGTCGAGCACTTCCGCGAATGCGCCAACATTACAAGAAGTGGCGTTGAACATCCGTCGGAGGTCGGCTTCTGGCTCGACTGCACCGAAGAAGCAGACGGCTTCGAGTAGACACGAATGGAGTGCGATCATTGCACCAGAACAGGGGACCAGACAAATGCGCACAGAGGTGACATTCGAGCAGATCGTTACTGACGTTCGGTCCAAACTTGAGGATGACGGGGCACGGATTGCAGACACCCCTTGGCCGTTTCGCGAAACGTGGTGGCCCGGCACAACCGTTATTGGGCAAGAACTACTTTCTGACTACGGGGTGCCCACATCGTTCCCCGAAATCGAGAGAGATTTCTATGATGAAGTTGGTGCCATTCGCGATTCGCTGAAGCATGTAGGTCATAAACCAACGCTTGCGGAGTGGCAGAAGGGATCGATAGACGCCGGGCGGAGGTTGATGACGTCCCTCAATCTCCGAACAGATGCGCTCCGTGTCTGGGACAAGATCGCTTTTCCGGTGAGAAGACGGGGCGACCTAGTCTTCCGAATACTTGCGCCACGCGATGTAACGGGATCACCCATCGTCCAAGCCCTACACGTTGACGACTATATTCGGGGCGTCAGCATCAAGACCGCCGAGAACGCTGCATGCATTAGCGGCCTTACAAAAAAGGTCAATCGCTGGCGCTTGACCTCGTTTGTCCTGGTAGCAATCGTCGCTCTGATCTTCGCTTGGCGGGTTGTGGGCTAATAAGCCGCAGGCTATAAATCATCTTGCGGTACGCACTAAGGGTGAAGATTCTCCGCGTCTGTATGAGCGACACTGGCAAGCTCCCCGACGATCTTAGTCGGGTGCTCCTTCGAGATCACGCTCCGTCGGGGAAACACCTAGACCGCCACCGTGTTGGAGATCATTGAGTGCCGGGAGGGTTTCGTCCACGTTCGCGATTCGAGAGGTAGACTGGAAGAGAGGAAAATTAATGTCATCTGAACTTGCCCAGTGGGTTACTCCCGCCGTCATCGTGGCGGTTCTTCTCTACATCCACCGATATTTGCGTCAGGACATGGCGCAGTTGCGTCGCGACACGACTCAGATGGAATCTCGGTTGTGGTCCCGGATGGACCGGATGGAGTCGCAGTTCGTGTGACTCCGAGACCGCCCGGGACGAATCGAGGGCAGGCTCGATGAAATCCGGGAGTTCTTTTTCTGCACTGGAGGCACCGCCGCGTGAGGTACTGAGGAAGGTCTGAGTAAGTCCTCATACGGGGCGAAACAGACCTTAGTATCTCTGCCT